>CAUUBG010000001.1:0-18490 GCA_963543345.1 uncultured Acholeplasmataceae bacterium
AAAACACAACTTTAGTTGCTTATTTTGAAGAAAAAGTTGACAGGGTAAACTACAGTATCAAACATGTCTACAAGGGTTTTGGTTCAATTCAAGATATCGTTGAAACCGAAGTTAAACAAGCACAAGTTGGTTCACAAGTTACAGTAACTGAAGCAGATGCCCGCACAAGAGAAGGTTTTGAAGTTCAGCCAGTAAACGAAACTAAAACAATTAACGCAAATGGCCAGACTATTTTTACTTTAACATATGAAAGAAAAGTTTACTCGGTTGAGTATGACTACAACGGTGGTACTTTAAACGGAGAAAGCAAAAGCGCTGAATCTTATAAATTTGAAGAAAATTTAAGAGATATTGAACATCCTAAAAAAACAGATCCAACTCAAGTTAAAACTTACACTTTTGCAGGCTGGCAAAATATAGAAACTGGAGAAATTGTAGATTTTTCTAAAAACTTAAAAGTTACTAAAAACCTAAACCTTAAAGCAACTTGGACCGAAGCAACTGCTACCCGTCCAGTTTATCTTAAAATGATTTGGGAAAAGATAAATGAGCAAACAGACACAGTTGTTGAAAGACAGCTTGCAAAACAAAGAGAAATCGGCGATACTGCGAAGTTTTCAGATCAAGATGTCAAAGATATCTTGAATCAATATCTTGCTAATAACCCCCGCCCTTATCATGAAACAAACTTTGACATATCAAATTCTACAACAGAAGTTAGAATAACTACTTCTTTAGATAAACACTATATAACAGTTTACTTTAAAGCAAAAACTTACACAGTTGAGTTTGATAGAACTGGTTTAATTCCAGCGTCTGTTTCGCCAGAACTTAGACAAACTCTTACCTTAAAACATTCACAAACTGTACCAAGTGATTTAATTGCAAAAATGAAGTTAGTCCAGAAACAACAAACTGCCGCAAGTGACTATGTTTTTGATAGACTAGTTGAAACTACAACTGGCCAAGACTTTAATGAAAACTTAGCTTACAATCAAAATATTAAAATAAAGCCAGTATTTATTGAAAAAGACGCGCAAGCCACAATAACTCCTAAACTATCTGCTGGCGATACAGATAAGGCAGACGCAAGTGCATGGAGACCACAAAATGGTAAAGTCGGAACAAAGTTTGACTTTAATCCACAACAAAGTGTAAAAAAAGGTTGGAAGTTTGTAGGTTGGGCAAAGGCAGAAGGCAACCCTGCTGAAACTATTTACTTTGAGCGTGGCACTAAAGAAGTTTGGGCAGTATTTGAACCTGCCGAAACTACTTATACAATTCGACACGTCTTTAAAGGAATTGAAAAAGACAACATTCCAGATGATATAAAGACAACTGTTGAGACCGCTAAAACTAATTCAGTAGTCCAACTAAACAACTCTCATGAATACAGTAGTTACAACAAAAACGGGTTTATTGCACAAATCCCGCCTCAAAGCGAAATTATAAAAGCAGACGGAACTACTGTTTTTGAAATAATTTATCAGCGCCGCGAATTTGATGTTAACTTTGTAGTTAACTACAAAAACCAATTTGACGGTACTGTTTCACCAGTTCCACAAACCCAAAAAGTTAGGTATGAAGGAAAGGTTGAGCAACCTCAAGTCCCAACTATTTCAAGACACGGCCGAACTTATGAGTTTATTCATTGGCAAACTGAAGTTTCAATGAATGGAACCTATTCAGAACAAAACGCTTACGACTTTTTAAGCAAGGTAACTAATAATCTTACCTTAGTTGCATACTTTAAAGAAACAATTGAAACAGTTCGCTATAAAGTTGTCCATAAACTAGAAAAACAAGGAAAATACAGCTCTTTAGATGGTAAATATGATGAAGTTCCAGAAATTGTTTCAAATCAAAAAGTAGAAGATGGCGCAATTTACCGTGATTACTATGCTCTTGACTCTAACTTATATGAAAAAGACACAACACATCCTGATAATGTGCTGTATGCGCAGCTTACCGCAGGCGACAACACAACAGAAGTTCGCCAATACTATAAGTTAAGAGAAATTAGCGTTGAATTTAAGAGAACCGAAGGTATTAAAAACTTTAAGACAGCAGAAACTATTAAAGTTAAAAAAACTAGAAGAATCGTATTACCAGAGTATGAATTAAAAGACCTATATAAATTTGTTGGTTGGAGTTTATCTGAAACTGGAACTACTCAAAGTGAGTTTATTGCAGGTGATAGTAATCTGCAAATATTCGCGCAGACTGATGTGCAAGACAGAAAAATTACATACACCATCAGAACTCAAAAAGTAGACGGTGAGTATGATGAAAAAACAGAAATCGTATACGGAAAAATCGGTCAAACTCACTATGCCTCATACAAAAACCCAGATGAGACGACATATAAATCACCTATATTTAGTCGAAGAAGTTTAGTTGTTAGTGTGGATGAAGAACAAAACAAAGTAGTTGTTCATTTTAACCGTATAACTCATACTGTTGAATACAAGGTTTTTGGACATTCAAGTCGTATTCCTGATAAAACGTTTTTACATGGTGCTGAACACGGTGAAATTGACGATAGTAAATACAAAGCAGAAGAACTGTTGATTGTCAAAATCGAACTAGATGATGTTTTAAAAACCAAAGATGAAATTAAGAATCTAAAAGTCATAAAAAACCACCGAATAAAACTCTACATAGATGAACTTACTAGAACTGTAGGTAAATACCCACAAACTCAAATTATTAGCCCAAACGGTATTCAACCTGTTAAAGAAGATGAGCGCGAACTTAAATTTACACCAAAAAACAAAGAAGAAACAATTAAATTCAAACGCTATTACTTTAAAGATACTGAAAACAACATGTATGAAAAATTCAATGGTAAATACTATAAAATTGAAGATGTTGTGTTTGTAAAAATTCCAAAGAGAGACACTTGGATTACTAGACATATCATTGATTTTACTCCGTTTAATATCGATACCCGTTTACCTGGCAACAATCATGTTAAAAATTCTATCTTTAAGTCAATGGTTAAAGAAATTGGCAAAATTTTAAATGTTGACACTTTTATGCCTACATATGACGAAGGTGAATTTAGTGTCAAACCTACGTTTGATGCTGGTTTATACAAAAAACTTAGCAGAGAAGCAACTGATTATGCCAGAGCAGTTAATAGGCAATACTCAGAAGAGGTTAGTAAGTATAGAGGAGTTGATCTGTCTAAATTTGGAGATAATAAAACTAATTATCCATGGTATAGAACATTATTTGAAAAAAGTTGGTGGGTTGCTTCAGAAAACAAAGAATATCCTTCTGGTACAGCAAGGGCAATTATTGACAGCTATTCGAATTATGCTTCTATGTATTTTGTATATGGCGTTGTAGTTTGCATAAGGTAACATCATATTGTTTTTTCTAGTTCTATAAACTTTTTAATGCTGTCCTACTGCAAAAAATGATTTAGTGTTCAACTTTTAAATAGCCCGTGGGTTTGCCTCAAATTTTTTTAGACTGTCAATTTTCATTAATTGTGTTAGCATAGATGTATCCGTATTTTTGTGTAAAAATGCTGAAAATTGCGGATAGAAAATAAACGTCGTTTCGCTTCAAAAAACAGTAGTATTTCGCTTAAAATTAAGCATAAAATATATATTTTAATTTTCTATCCGTAAAAATATGTAAAATTACATAAAATTACGGATAGAAAAAAAGTTAAGGACAGATTTATAAAGTAATCATTGTGCAACGAAATATTTATAGATTTTTAGTGAAGAATGAATTTAAATAATTCATATAAAACACTTTTTGTTAAAAGTAATTTAATACAAATACTAAAAATGTTTAAGGGTACCCAAAATCCTAGGCGCTAGGAAAGGGTACCCTTCATTTTAATTATGTATTTTTTAGTTTCTTTGAATTTTTTTAAATATTTAAGTAATGCAGTTTCGTTATCTGAGTTTACTTCGTTCAAATAAGCGCGTTTTTGCTGCTCAAGTTCTGTTAATTTAGCTTTAAATGCGTTATTTTTTTGTTTTAATTTTTTTAAATAATTTACTTTAATTGCCTCTTTTTGTGCACTGATTTTCATGCGTGTCTGGACTTTGTTTAAAAAAACCAGTTGCTCAAGGCGTTTCTTTTCGCAAGGTTCTTGTTTTAGAGTTGCAATACTAACCTTAATTTTTTGATTTAAAGCCTTTTGCTTCCGTAAAAAATCACGAGTAATTTTGTTGCGCAGCCTTTTAGCCTTTTGTTTTTTAAAGTAAGTCAAATCTCGCTTCTCTGCTTTAATTTCTTCAAGAAACTCATCTTGTGCAGCACTTAGCGCTAAGGTAACTTCGGTTTTTAAATTAGCAATTAAATCAAGGTAGTCGTGTTGTTTTTTTACAATTTTATCGCGATGTTCTTGGAACCATTTTTTTAAATTCTTAAACTCATCTGTAAACTTAGCCTGAAAACCGCGAACTGCTTTGGCCTGCACCGCGGTTGTGTGCATGGTTTTTCTAAAATACTGGTCACTTAAGTTTTTAAAGTGGTCAGAGAAATAAAAAGCATCAAAAAAATCACTGCTTTTCATTTTTTTAAGTTCAGAAAGTCTGCTAACTATGTTTTCAGTAAAGTAAGCGGTGTTTGTCTTAATTTTTAGTTCAGCGTTCGCCTGAACTTTTTTAATGGCCTCGAAAAACTCTTTAGTTGACTGAAAACTAATTTCGTCAACATTAGCGGTAGCCACGATTTGCTTTAAAGTTGCTTCGTATTCTTTTTGGTTAGTTTTTAGCATTGCCACGACTTTAAGTTGGTTTTGTTTAATTTCAAGCAACCAATTTTCAGTTTCCTGAATTACTTTATTTAAGATTTTTTCAGCCTGCAGGTTGACAATGTCAAGGGTTCTTTTAAACTGAAAAGACAAAACAAGCGCTATAGTTTCGGCAATATAGGCATTGAACTCAAATAACTCAAAGTCAGAGATTTGTTCTTTTATAAAAAAGTCCTGTTCAATTTCGGTTATTACTGATTTAAGCAACACAGCGATATTATAGTTGTGTTTGTTTAAAGAGTTTGCGTAATTTAAAACAAAGTCAAAATTCAGAATTTTAGACATGTCGTTTTTATTAAAAATTGTAAAAAAATCTTCAATAATTTGAATTAGTTTAACAAAGCTATTTTCGTTAGTTGAAAAAAACAACTTAGCGTTCTCAGTTTCCTTTTTTAAAAAAGAGTTTAAAAAGTACAGGTTAAAAGAAAGGTCAATTGCGTTTAGTTTTTGCAAGTGTGCTTTTTCGTTTTCACTTTTCTTTAAAATTAAGTTATTCAGCAGTGAAGAGTGGTAGTAGTTTAAGTGAGTTTGTTTAAGTTCTTTTGCTACATTTATTTCTTGTTTAATTAAGTTGGTATCAGAAAAAGCAGAGAAAATTAAGTTTTCTTTTTCTTGATTTAAGTTTTCTTGTTTAATATTTAAAATTTCTTTTAAGTGGTTAAAATTAGTTTCTTGGTTTCGTTGAATTAAGTTTTGAATGAAGTTAGACTCTGCCATCTTGTTCTTGTTTATCAAAACATTTAAGTTAAAAAACTCACGAGAAATAAATAAATACTTGTCAAAGGTATCTAGAGTTTTTTGAAAGTAAGACTTAATTTCGTCAAGATATTTGCGCTTAGTTTCAACTAGTTTTTGAATGGCAATTTTATTTTTTGAAACACTAGCGCCGCGTTTTTGTTCAATTTTTATTTTATTTTCTACAGCTTGTTCTTTAATTTTAGTAATTTTTTCGTTAACTACCGCCACTTTTTGACTAAAGTTTTTTAAGTATTGTGCAATTTGTTTGTTGTAGTTGTCCTTTATTTTAGCGACTTTCTGATTTTGTATACTTTCTGGATACTCATTAATATATACTGAGTTAAGGTCTTCAAAGTAAACTTTTTCAAAACTTTTTAATTCTGTTCTTTTAAGTTCGGCTAAATTATCTAACTCAGCCGCAGGTTTTGTAAGTTTACCCTGATACTCAAGTTCAGTCTCTTTTAAAATATTTGCATAATTGTTTTCAATGGTTTCAATTATTTTTTGTTGTCTGACGATTTTTTCGTTAAAAAAAGTGTCAATAGTTTTAATGCCTAGCTCTTTTTCTTGGTTAATTTTTTTAACCTTGGCGTTATAAAAATTAACTAAGGTTTTAAACCAAATTGTGTCATCTGGTTGCTCGCTAATTGGTTCAAAATTAGTTTTTTCACTAGTTTCTGGATATGTGGCTTGTAGGTTTTTAGACTTTGTTTCAAAGTTAGTGTTGATAAAGTTTAGACGCAATTTTAAATTTTGGTCAGCCAGTTTTGTCTGGTCTTTTACAGACTTTAAAATAATATTTTCATCTTTTAGTTTTTTGTCGGTAAAAGAAATGATTTGTTCGTCAAACTCTAAATTATTTTTTTTATTTTCTTCTCTTAAAATATTTTTCTTACTTACCAATCTAAAGTTAGCGCTGTCTACAAACTTTTCCATTTCGGTTTCTTTGTGTGTAAGTTTTTGACTAAACTCTGTTTGTTTTTCTGAAACTTCTTTAAAAATATCTTTAGTTTTTAGTTTATATTCGTGAATTTTGTTGTCAATAAACAAAAAATTAGCCTGAATCTGGCTATTGATTTTCTCTTCAAGACTGCGAATTTCTTTGGTTGAAATTGCAAGTTCTTTAATAATTTTGTCAAAAACACTTTCGTACTTTTTAAAGTCAAGGGTTAACTTAAAAATATTTTGAAATGTTTTTATCAAGTCTTCTTTGTTTAACATATTTCTTAAAAATTATACCACAGCAAACAGCACAATTTTTGGCTTTATTTACGCTTTCTAGTTTAATTTGCAAATCATTCGCAAATTATTTTACAAGGGTATATAATTACCAAAGAAAGGAACTTGAAATGAAAAAAATCTTTTCTTTTATAATCACACTTTTTTTGATTTTTACACTATTTGGTTGCGTTGCACTACAAGAATATAGTTTAAATGACTTTAACAAACCAGGCAAGTTAGTTAAAGCAGTTTATGATAAGTACGGCGAAGAAATTAAAACAATAAACGGTAGGTTTTCAGCAAAACGAAATGGCTTTGTTTTAAAGTATGTCAAGTTAGATAAAGAAAAAGTTAACTTTGATTATTTTAAGACTTATCAAAAAGACTCGACACTTGAACTTAATATCACTAATTTTTCGTATCCAGGAGATTTTGTTTTTAAGTATTTAGTTAAAAAAACAGCAGATGAAAACTACAGATTAGTGTATTCTGGCACTTTAAAAACTCCAAAGAGCGATATAGTTTTGACTCATGAGTATGACCACGCTTTGGTAATTGCTGAAGTATATTCTCAAGACGGAAAGACTTTATTTTTCCAAACTTACCCAGAAATTATTACTTTTAGTAAAGAAAAAGAAAACAACTTTTCAGTTAGAGACTTAAACGCTGCACAATACAATTATTTAAAAACCGGCTTTACTCAAAAAAATATACCTGTAAGTTTGCTTGCACAAAATGCCGATTTAATTTATTTTTCAGAAACTCCTAAAACAGATAAATTTGAGATATCTAAGTTTTTAACTAAGGTAAATTATCTAAACTTAAGCGCCAGTTATTTTGATAAAAAAAATACCGCAGAAGACTATCTATTTATTTCACAATTTACTAATTTAAAAACATTAGTTTCTCCAAAAAATTTAGACAACACAGAACTAATAAAACTACTTAAAAAACACCAAAACATTACTGGACTGGTACTAAAAAATAACACAAAAATAACAAATCTTAATTTACTAAATACAGTAAGTTTAGATGAACTTGAGTTGAACTATGACGACGTAAAGCCTGCTGTTTCTGACTTTAATGCTTTAAAAAACAGTAGCCTAAAATCACTTAAAATTGAAGGTAATTTTTATTTATCTAATGTAGATTTTGGAAACAAACTCACTAAGTTAGAACTAACTAAAGTTACTTTAAATTCACTTAACAATATCTCTAAATTAATTGATTTATCTGAACTAAGGCTAAATAAAATTAAAGGATTAAATAACGATAATTTCGCTTTGCTAGGCAATTTAAGTAAACTTAAATATCTAGAAATAACTTACTCAGATATGCTATCTAGTCTTACTTTTTTAAATAAACTAACCCACCTTTCTGGATTAAATTTAAGTAATTCAACAAACTTCACTACTTTTGATTTTCAAAGTAATTTAAGTAAAACCACAATTAAAAAACTTAATTTAAATAACACTAAGTTCGGTAGTTTAAGTGAATACACTTACTTAAACAGAGCGCTTTCGTTTACTTTAAACAACACTCCTTTTTTAAGTAAGTATCCAGAAATTTTTGATGCAAAAGAAATTACTTATTTTGACGGTAAAAACTACATAATTGATCACGTAGATCACATTCACGCCGAGCAGTTTAACGACCTTCCTCAAGATGAGCAAAGTAAGTTTTTTAAAAAAACTAAAGAAAGTTTTTTTGGCAAAGGCGAAGTTATCGGTTTTGACAAAAAAGGTTATTTTGTTAAGGTAAAAATACTAAATAAAGCAGGCCAAATAATTGAGCAAATTTACTATTTTCTAGGTTTTCCCGATTTTGAGTTTGAGTTTCCAGATTGGCGAGTTGATGAGTTTGAACCAAGTGCTGAAATTAAAGAAAGTGTTCTGAGCAGACTAATTCAGAGAAAACTTAAAAAACACCCAGAATTAAAAGCAGGAATTAACAAAATCGCGAAAAACTCAACACTAACTATTTTTGAAAAAGTTAGTCAAATCAATTTACTTTAAAGCACTAATTAGTTGCTATAATTTTTACTATGAAAGTTGACGAATTTAATTTTAATTTAGATCCTAAAAGAATAGCGCAAACTCCTTATCAAAAAAGAGACGACGCTAAACTTTTGGTCTGCAACCGAGAAACTGGTAGTTTAACTGATCTTAATTTTTCAGACATTCTTAATTATTTTCAACCGGGCGATGTTCTGGTTTTAAACAACTCCAAAGTTGTGCCTTTTCGCCTACACGGCCAAAAAGAAACTGGTGGTGTGGTAGAAGTGCTTTTACTCAAACCCACTGAAAAAAGCGTATTTGAAGCACTTGCAAAACCACAAAAGAAATTAAAAATTGGTACTATTATTACTTTTTCTGCGAAATTAACTGCAGAAGTTGTTGAGTTAAAAGAAGAAGGCATAACTTCGCTTAAATTAAATTACACAGACAATTTGTACGAAATTTTAGATGAAATCGGTGAAATGCCGCTGCCTCCATACATTAAAACTAAATGTGAAAACAAAGCAGACTACCAAACGGTATACGCAAAAATTGACGGGTCTGCCGCGGCACCTACCGCTGGCTTTCACTTTACACCAGAGTTACTTGTTGCACTTAAAAACAAAGGTGTTGAGATTGCTGAAGTTACTTTGCACGTTGGTCTTGGCACCTTTCGCCCACCTACTGTTGAAAATGTGCTTGATCATAAAATGCATAAGGAAACTTACTTTATCACTAAAGAAACCGCAGATATTTTAAACAAAGCACTTTTAGAAAAAAGAAGAATTGTGGCTTGTGGCACTACTTCTGTTCGGGTTCTTGAGTCGGCTTACCAAGAAAATGTAGGTTTCTCGGAAACTAGCGCTGTGACCGACATTTTTATCTATCCAGGCTACCGCTTTAAAGTGGTATCTGGTTTAATTACTAATTTTCATTTGCCGAAATCAACTCTAATTATGCTTGTATCTGCTTTTTGGACCAAAGCGGATACTCTTCGCGCATACACGCACGCAATTGAAAACGACTATATGTTTTTTTCATTTGGCGATGCGATGTTTATCTACTAAAAAGAAAGAACTTGTTAAATGAATTTAAAAAATAAAAAAAGATTGATAGATGCCTCTATTTTTGCAGTATTTTCAGCACTTATTGTCTTGTTTTCTTGGGTTCCGCAAATCGGTTTTATTCAAATCCCTCCGGTTTCGCTAACTATAATTCCGGTGTTTGTGCTGCTTTCTTTGGGTGTTTTGCCGTGGTACTACACAGTTTTACTTGCAAGTATTTTTGGACTAAACTCCTGGCTTTACGCACTGGCTTTTGCAACTTCTCCAATAGACCTGGCGTTTCAAAACTTTTTAGTCGCAGTTCCTGCTCGAGTTTTCTTCGGTTTTGTCGCTGTTTTTATATACGCTATATTTAGAAAAATCGGTGAAGATAGAATTTGGAAAAAAGCAGTTTTGTTTGTGCTTTATCTTATTTTTTTTGGAGTTGTTTATTTTGCGTTAGTCCAACTTACTAAAACCTACAGTCTTGGCATGAAAATATTTGTATTTACGCTAAATTCTGTTTTATTTATAGGTTCGCTTATTTTGTTTGTCTTGACCTTTAAAAAACAAACTTTAGTTATTGCCAATACCGTAATTTTAAGTCAAATAATTTATTCAACAATGGTGTTAGGAGCTCTATTTTTATATTTGTATATCAAAAAACTCTATCCGCCAAATGCTGGTATGTTATTTTTATCAATAATTTCTTTTAACACAGTTTTGGAAACCCTGCTTTCGCTGTTAATTTGTGTGCCAATTTACACCGTAGTTCAATTTACTTACAAAGAAAACTTTTTAAATAAGGTTGAAAATCTAGATGAAGCAATTGCTGACGGCGAGTGAAATTTTTTTAATAGACATTGGCAACACCAGAGTAAAAACTGCTGTTTTTTCTGAAAATAAAATAAAAGCGATAACCGCAGTTTTAACTAAAGATTTTGATAAAAAACTTGCTGATACTTTAATTAAAGACCACGTAATTAAAAAAACACAAATTTACTTTATTTCAGTTGTGCCAAAAGCAACTGAAATTTTAACCGCAGTTTTAAAAGAGCAAGAATGCGAGTTTGCTGAACTAACTTATTTGAAATTACCAGCAGAAATTAAAGAAAATTTTCCAAGCGATATTGGTGCTGACCTTTTGGCTTTAGTTTTTTCGGTATCTAAAAATGAACACACTTTGATTGCTGATATTGGTACTTTTAATAAATATCTACTGATATATAAAAATCAAATAGAAAGTGCTGCAATTTCGCCCGGCTACAATTTAAAATACAGCCTAATTTCCAAAGGTGCTTTGCTTTCTCAACACAATCCAAAAATTCCGGAAAGTTTGCTTGGTAATACCACCAAAGATTGCCTAGATAGTGGGATTTACTTCTCGTCGTGTTTTGAAATTTCTGAATTTTTGCGTATAATATATAAAGATAATCCAACCATAAAATCAGTTTATTTAACTGGTGGTTCTGCTCAGTTTTTTTTAAAAAAACTAAAAGGAAATCTACCTTTAAGATACGACGATACTTTAGTTTTTAAAGGCATGATTAAACTGGCTAATTTAATTTTAGGAGGAAAAAATGGCTGATAAAAAATTAAGTTTAGAAATGGAAGTCTACACACAGTGGTTAAACCAAGAAAAACTTCCTCAATACCTACAAGACGAATTAAAGAAATTTGGCAAAAAAGAAATCAAAGAGTCTTTTTATAAAGACTTGGAATTTGGAACAGGTGGTCTGCGCGGACTAATTGGACCTGGTACTAACCGTATGAACATCTTTACAGTTAGACGTTGCTCAAAAGGTCTGGCTGACTATATTTTAGAAACTAAAACTTACAAAGACCAAGGCGTGGTGATTTGTTATGATAACCGCCACCACTCTAAAGACTTTGCAGAAGAGGCCGCTAGTGTACTTGCTCACGCTGGCATCAAGGTTTACTTATTTAAAGAACTTCGCCCTACCCCTATGGTTTCGTTTGCAGTTCGTTATCTAAACGCTGGATTTGGTGTAATGGTCACTGCTTCTCACAACCCAAAAGAATACAACGGATATAAAGTTTACAATCACACAGGTGCACAACTAGAAGTTGACGAGGCAAATGCCGTAGTTGAAAAAATTAATGCAATTAAAGACTTGTTTTCAATAGAAACAGAGCACGACCCTAAACTAATTGAGTATGTTCTTGAAGACGTTGAAAAAGCATTCTTTAAGGCTTGCGACAAAATTCAGTTAAATAAACCAAAAGACCCAGTATCTGTGCTGTTTTCACCAGTTCACGGAACAGGCGCAACTATTATTCCGCGTTATTTGGAACAAAAAGGTTTTAACGTTGTTAAATATCTGCCACACATGACAATTGACCCAGATTTCCCAAATGTTAAAGTTGTCAACCCTGAGTTTATCAAAGCCTGGGATGGACTTTATCCTTACGCCCAAAAAGAAAACTGTGAACTGATTTTAATGTCAGATCCAGATGCAGACCGCATAGGTGTTGCTGTTAAACACAACAAAGACTTTGTGTTTTTAAACGGAAACCAAATGGCACATGCTCTGCTTTACTACACACTTTCTCAAAGAAAAGAAAAAGGAACTTTACCTAAAGACGGAGTTGTAATTTCAACTGTAGTTACTACTGACTTACTTCGTGTGATGACCGAAGACTTTGGCCTTAAGTTTGTCTACACTTTAACCGGCTTTAAGTTTATTGCTGGTGAAATGAATAAACTAAAAGAAGGACAATACGTATTTGGCTGCGAAGAGTCAATTGGTTTTATTTTAGGTGAACACACTAGAGACAAAGACGCACTTCAGGCGGCTTACATGTTTTCAGAACTAGCATCTTGGCTAAAAGGTCGCAACCAAACAATTGTGGATTACTTAGACGAAATTTACGAAAAATACGGATATTATCTTGAGTACACTGAAAACATTGTCTTAAAAGGTTTTGAAGGTGCCGAAAGAATCCAAAGAATTGTTCAAAACTTCCGCGAAACTGGACTTGAGTTAAAAAGACACACTATTGTTAAAGTAGAAGACTACAACAAAACTTCTTAAAATACTATCTTGAAGATGGTTCTTGGGTAACAGTTCGCCCATCTGGTACTGAGCCAAAAATTAAAATCTACTTTTCAGTGCATACCTCTTCAAAAGCCAAATCAGTTGAAGAACTTGAGTCAATTAAGAACCAAGTTTTGAAAAAAATTAAGAAAATTAAATAAGAAAGGTTAATTTTGTGGATTTTCAAAAAAGACGAACTAATTTATTTAACTTGCTGCCAGCAGGTTCAATTACTCTGGTATTCTCTGGCTTTGAGTTAAAGTACTCAGCAGACCAAACTTTTCCGTTTGAAGTAAACCGTGATTTTTATTATTTAACCGGAGTTAATGAAGACAACTCTGTACTTTGTTTAGTCAAGGGCCAAGGCAGCACACAAACTATTTTATTTAAAGAAGAAACTGACCCGACAATTGCCCTTTGGGTAGGCGAACGCTTGACTTTAAAAGCAGCCGGAGAAATCGCGAAAATTGACACAGTTTTAAATATCTCTAAATTAAAAGGATACATTCAAGGCTTAACCGAGGCTACTCGCTCTGCTGTATTTGGAGAAATCAGTACTCTTTACTTAAACTTAGAGACTGATTTTTTGTATTCAGATAGTTATAAGTTTGCAGACTTTGTTAAACAAACTCTGCCACAACTAACAATTCAAAACGTACATCAGAAAATCGCCGGTCTTCGCATGATTAAAGACAAAGAAGAAATTAAGTGCTTGAAAAAAGCAGTTGAAGTCACAGCAGACGCACTGGCTGCAATTCGCAAAAACATTAAGTCTGGAATTTATGAATACGACATTGAAGCGGAATACAACTACGTACTTAAGAAAAATAACACTAGAACTTCGTTTGCTTCAATTATTGGAAGCGGTAAAAACTCAACTACCCTGCACTACGTGGTCAACTCAGACAAAGTAGAGCCAAATACTTTGTGTGTTTGCGATGTGGGTGTGAACTTCCAAAATTACGCTTCAGATATCACCAGAACTTACCCAGTTGATGGTAAGTTTACCGCAAGACAAAAACAAATTTACAATATTGTGCTAAAAGCCCAAACTAAAGCAATGGCAGCACTTAAACCAGGCTTGACTTGGGCTGAGTATAACAAAATTGCACGTGATGTCTTAATTGAAGAAAGCCTTAAAATTGGCTTAATTAAGAAGCCTGAAGAAATTGGCAAATATTACTACCACTCAGTTGGACATTTTTTAGGTCTAGATGTTCACGACACCGGCGACTACACTAAACCCATGGAAGCAGGAATGTATTTAACTTGTGAACCAGGTCTCTATATAGCAGATGAGAAAATCGGAGTTAGAATAGAAGACGATATTTTAATTACTAAAGACGGACATGTTTGTTTGTCTTTAGGAATTGAAAAAGACCCAAATAAAATTGAAAAGTTGCTAGCCTGCCAAAAATAAATAAGTATTTTTTTCAAAAAAACGCCTGATTAGGCGTTTTTTACTATTTTTGATAAATTAAAGAATTCTCAACTACATCCACTATATTAACCCTGACTTAAATTTCTGTTTATTCAAATTCGTAGATTGCCCAAATTTTTTGGCTATAAACCCATATTTAGCACAATAAATTTAAAAAATTCTTAACTCAGTATTAGTTATATTTTGTAAAAAGTCCAGATATTTTTTTGTGTAAATGTCAGTGTAAATGTCGCATTTAATTGAATTTTGTCGCTAGATATATATTTTAAATTTTTGGAGGTAGTTATGCAGGTTGTGTCAAATAAAGTTGAATTAAATAACGAAGTTATAACCCATATAACTATATAAAAAAGTAAGATTTCTAGTTAATTTGCTATTTAATATTGCGAGTCAATTTGGATATGGAAATGAAGATGTCAAATACTCGCTCTACAAGGCAATTGCCGACGATATTGCCAAAATTACTGGCTTTGAGTTTTCTTTCCAACAAACGATAACGCAGAGTTTGGAGTGGCCAACTTAAAAAACCAGAAACGCCAAAAAACCTCAACTAACTACGCAAAAGAAATTATTGGACATACAGGTGACAAATCTTATTACCGAAACGCTTAAATTCTTAACTACGAAAGTGTGTATTGTTTTGACTACAATATTGGAAACGCAGATAGGTGGCTTCTTGCTACACCTAAGTATTTTGAAAGTTTTGTATCTAGTGAAACTGTTGACAAAGACTGAACAATTTGGCATACTACTTTACAAACAGTTTACGGTATGGTGCTTTGTATTCATTAGTTTTCTACTTTTTTTAAGTTAAATAAAATAGGAAAGCAGTCTGCTTTCCTATTTTATTGCTTATGTTAACTAAAATTTATTATTAGTTTTTGATACTGTTGCCGATATTTTTATAAAGCCTTAAATACCCTCTTTTTATGCTTTAATGATGTTATAACCCTTTCAACAAGGGAGTGAATAAACATTAAAAAACACTTAGTTAGGCGTTTTTTTAAAATACCAGTATACTCAATTGTAGTCAAATCTATTTTAACTGGAAGTTCACTATATTTTTGTTTTAGTTAAATTATTTAAATCTTATAAAGTAATACAGAGAAAATTTTTTCATTTACTTTGTAAGAATATATATTATTTTGTATTGTAAAAAATTTTAATTTGCTTTAAATCATATATGAACTTGTTCTGTTTCATATACTTAAACTCAAAATGTTGTTTAGTAAAAGACTTTATAAATTGAAAAAACAAACTTATAACAAAAAAGAAGAACACAGCAAAAACTAAAAAGATAATTAGTTTCCAAAACCCATATTTATCGTATAGTGCTTTACAAACAAGTGTAACAATCAAATAATAAAGAGAGCTAAGTATTGTTATTGCCTTGTTTAAACTAACTGAAAAATTACTCTTTTGTTTTTCTTTAGCCTCTTCTATCAATAAATTAAGAACATCAGTTTTTTGAATATTGACACCACAACTTTCAAGAACTTCAATCACTTCCTTGATGTATTTTTCTGAGTTTTCGCATTCATTTTCAGTATCAACATTATTTTCTCTATCTTTAAAAGCGAAAAAAAGTAAAAAAATTAAAAATATAGTTAATAAAATCAAAAAGCTCGCCAAATAAACTAATTCAGTTTTAAAGATGTAAAACAAAAACAGAGTGGCAATTACTAACATAAACAAGACAAATAAGACCAAGGCAAATTTAGTTTTAAGTGGCATTTTTTGTTTTTTGTTTTCAAGCAAAGAACAGTATCTTGAAAATAAAATATCAAAATTCACAATAACTCCTCACCCAACATTTTAACTAAGTTATTTTTAACATTTTCTTTTAATTGACTAATACTAACTTCTTTAATTTCAGCAATAGCCCTGTAAGTCTCTTCAACCATATACGGTAAACATTTTTTTCCTCTATATTTACCTGGTGCTAAAAAAGGGCTATCTGTTTCTATTAGCAAGTTTTCAAGCGGAATTTTTTTTACCACCGCTCTTAAAGCATCTGCATTTTTAAAAGTAACTATCCCAGTAATTCCTATCATAAACTGCATTTTATCAACAAACTTCAAAGCAATTTCTAAATCACCGTCAAAACAATGAATAGAACCTTTTAACTTACCACGATATGGATAAATTAAGTCAAAAACCTCCCTGTAAGCACTTCTTCCGTGAATAACTACAGGTATGTTGTTATTAGCAGCGAACTCAATTTGTTTTAAAAAAATCTCTTTTTGTAAATCAAAATTATCTTGACGCCAATAAAGGTCTATTCCAATTTCTCCAAGACCTACAACTATATCTTTGTTTTTATGCCAAAGTTCAATTAACTCCTCAAAACTGTCTTGGCAGTTTTGAGGGTCAATTCCGATAGTTGCATAAGTTTTGTATTTGCGAGCTAGTTCAACAGCACGCATATTGTCGTCTGCACCAGTTCCACAAATTATGTATTTAGTGTTGTTTTCTTTGCATTTTTTTTCGTTTTCTTCACACACCTTATCTTGGTCTTTTTCAATAGAAGCAAGATGTGCGTGGTAATCAATAAAAGGTGTGTTCACTTTTTAAGAAATATAGCCGGCTGATTTAAGCTGACTTGCCACCCAAGTTGCGTCAAATAGTTTTTTTGCACCTGATTTGTTGTCCTTGGTTGTATATTTATAGTCTGGTTCAATTCCAAGTTCCGCCTCGCTGTGTGCTGCTCTAATGTCTTTCTTTTCAGTAACATAGACATTGTTTGAAGAGTAGTAGGCAACCATACCTAGTGGGAAGTGTACAGGAGTAGTAGCCGATGCTCCGCCTTGAGTCTTGAAGCCAATTACTTTACCTAAGTTATTGTCTCTAAACATACCTGTAAACATTGAACCTGATGAGAAAGTGGAGCCTGAAGTTTGCACGAAATAGTTTTTAAAGCGAGGAACTTCGGCATTTGTGTATTTAGTTTGAACGGTAGTAGTTCTGCGTTGACCAGTAATTGGGTGGTATTCAGAGTAGGTAATAGATTTGCCAGGTCCCGCAATTAACGCAGCCAAGTCTACAGCAGCTGCTACCACGCCACCACCGTTGGCAGCCATGTTAATAACAATATTTTCAACACCTGGATATTTGCTTTTAATTTCTTTAACTGCCTTAATATACTGTTTAACTGTGCCTAAAATTGGGTCTCCGTTTCCATCTTCATCATCAATTTCAAAACCTTTTAAGTTAATAATGGCAGTTTTTCCGTCTTGAGAAACTGAGTATAGTTTTCTGTCAGAAAGTTCTTGTTTTGCCTCTAACAAATTCCAAAAACCGATAAAGAATTTACTTTTTTCAGGTTCTTTGTTATCTGCGTAGAGAGAAACGTTTTTATCTTCATCGGTGTGCAAGTCATCCAAGGCCTTAATCACTTCTCTCATCCCAAAATAGACATCGTCTGATTCGGTACTCAAAATTTTGTCGGCAAACTTTTCAAGTGCATCGTTTGCTGTTTTACGTAAAGGAATGTTTCCGTATATTGTGTTAAAAAAGAAAGCCATGGTTTTCCATGTAAAGCCAGAAACTGATTTTGGCATTTGGGTTTTAAATGAGTTTACGTAGACATTTTCGTCTTTTTCAGCCTGAGCAATTGCGCCGTTGCCTTTACCTACTAGATTATTGGTATAAATTAGAGAACCTGTGTAGTAGGTTGCACGTTCATTTGTCTCTGAATTTAAAACTAAAGAAAGAATAGCCAGTGGCAGTAAAACTTCGTCGTCTTTAGTTTGATAAGAACCTAGTTTATAGCGGTTCAGTTCATAAGTTAATGGCCTTGCATTAGTTAAACTTAGTTTAGTTAGTCTGTAGTTTGCGTAAGCAGGTTCAGGTTCGTTCCACGCTTCGTTGTAAGCAAACACTTCTTCCAAAAATTTAGCATCACCAATTACGAAACGTTGTGCTGTGTGTTCATAGATAAAAGTGTATTCTTCTTTTGCTAAATCTGGAGACTCTGGTTTAATTTTATTAGTTTCAATAACTAGTTTAACAATGGTTTTAGTCTTAGTTTCTTCAACTTCCATTTTTTTAACCAATTCATATTTGTGTCCTTGGTAGACATATTCGTATTTGTGTTGGTTAAAGTCAACAATACCGTCAAGACCTTTAAAGAAGTTTTTAACAGAAATATAAGGCACCTCTTCTTCAAGCATAGTAATGGCCATTAAAGGTGCATTTGAACTTGTGAT
>CAUUBG010000002.1:0-17388 GCA_963543345.1 uncultured Acholeplasmataceae bacterium
TTGAGGCACTTGTGTTTTTGTTTTTTAAATAAATAGATTTAATTTTGTCTGGACTTAAAAACCAAGGACTTTTTCTGTTAGTATAAAGATAAAAGTTTTGCCTGTTTTTATACTCAGTAAAAACACTAGTTTGTTTAATTGTTTTAACTTTAAAGTTTTTTGGAACTAAATACACGGTAATTAACGCTACACAAACTATTAAAATCGCCAAAATCGGTGTTAGAAAAACTAGGTGCTTTAATTTTGTTTTCTTTGTCATTTAGTAGTCTCTTTCTATTCTATAAGAAATGTAGATACCGGTGTGTTCAACAAATTGAAACTCACCCCAGTCTTCGTATATCCAAAAAACACTACGAGTTGCGTATCCATTGAAAAGATAACCATATCCCATTTTTCTGACCACCAGTTTACATCCCGGTTCGATTTTAATAGTTTTAGTCTCTTTATTTTTCTCGGATTTACTTTTTTCTAGTTTATTTTCAAGTTTACTTTCAACACCTGCTTCGCCTTTTGCATTAAGTGGTGATTTGGTTGGTGTACTAATAGTACCGCTCATACTCATTTTAAAAGAACCGCTTTGCGTATACTTTTCACTTTCTTCAACGATTCTCTCTGTTGTAATTTCTTGTACTGTACTAGTTGAACCTTGATTAGAAAATTCAGATACGACTTGCAAAACAAAAGAAACCTTTTTTGCGTAATTAAGATAATATACGTACTCTTTATTTATATGCCTATATGAGGTGTTTCGTTTTGCAATCTCTAATCTAGCCCTTTCATTTTTATCTTCGTCTGACAACTTCTTTTTTGGTTCTTTCGTATAAAAGTTAATCAATTTTGCTGTTTTATCTAGCATGTAAAAACGAACATATGGATATAGATTTGTCTTTGCACTTACTTTATCAGGATATAAAACACTTAAGAACAATGTGCTAACTAAAATAAACGAAACAAGTAAATAAAGTTTTTTCATAAATATCACCTCGACAATATATTTATATGAAAAAGTTTTTTTACTTAAAAAAGTTTAAAATTACAAAATTAAAGTTCGTTAATTAGTGGCACGTTTTACAATCCCTATCATTGACGCAACAAATAGCCCGCATTTAATAATAAAATTTGCTTTATATTAAAGTTTTGATAGTCTTTCTAAAAATCTTTCAAAGAAAATCATATGCAGATGTTCTTGAGAACTAAGATTTTTACAATTTGGTAGGTTACTTATATTGCTTTTTATGATTTATACACTTATCATTTTTAACACTCCAATGTATTTTCTGATTTCATCTACGACACCAAGTATCTACTATATTTAACAAAATGATGATATTTTTATTTTTACTGTTAAAGTATTCAACGATTGAGGTTGTAAATATTTATACGTCAATAGACTTTATATTGAAACAATGTCGCAAATACATCTTTACATATCGTAGCACTTTACAGTTGAACCCAGCGGCGTTTTAATGGCAACTATCCTAAATTAAAGAGTTCTTTCTTTAGATTATGAGCTTGGATATTCAAAAATTGTCTTTAATGTGTTTGACGTTTAATACTTGAGGAACTATAATGTAAAAAAATATTTGGTGTTCTATCGCTAAAAAAGTGTAGATATAGTGCGGCATGGAAAAACTACTTTTTGGCAGTTTAAAGAAATTGTTGTAAATCATCTACAATTGCTTTTTTTAATTTATAAACCTTGTTTTAAACCCTTTCTAAAAACTTTTTTTAGTAAGCCTGGCTAAAGTATGCCCTTAAACACTGAGTTTTTTGCTTGTTTATTTGTAATAAAACATCCCTTTCTTTAAAATATGTTTCTAAAATATTCATTTGTTCATCATTACATTTACTCTTTAATTACAGATTATTAAAGAGTGTTTGTAAAATATAATTATTGCAATTACAACAAAAAAGAGATAGTTTTTCTACTATCTCTTATTGTGAATATACACTATGATTAACTTATACTTACAATGTTTATATGTTTTTGCTGAGTTTAAAATACTATTACCCTACACATTATAAGCATTGCCATACTTTTTGCTGTATTTTATTCTAATTTTTAATGGTAATATTTCGCTTTTTCTATGCATTTTCTTGGTTTTTTGTAAAAATATTATGCTTTTTTATATCTAGTCTAGTAAATTGTAATATTTACCCTACTTTAATGTACTTTACGCTACTAACTGTTTGTTGTGTTTTTTTTAGTCAAAAGTGCCACAGTTTCAACGTGTGCAGTATATGGAAACATATCAAAACCTTTAATTGAAGTAATTTCATATTCTTCTGTAAGCATTTTTAAGTCTTTAACTAAAGTTTCAACATTACAAGAAACATAAACTACATTTCTTGGTTTTTTTGCGCAAATAAACTTACATACTGTTTCGCCCAGCCCAGCTCTTGGCGGGTCAAATAACATAACATCAAAATCATGCTTTTTATAGTCAACCCAAGTCAAAACATTTGAAACCATGGCTTTAGCGTTTGGTATTTTGTTTTCATATATGTTTTTCTTTGAAGCCAACACTTGGTCTTTAATTAACTCAACACAATATACTTCTTTGACTTTACTTGCAAGTTCAAGACCAAAAACACCAACTCCAGAAAATGCATCTAAAAGGATGTCGGTTGGTCTAAATATTTTAAAATCTTTAATGTATGCAAGTATGTTTTGAAATGTATGGTAGTTTAACTGAAAGAAAGAATTGGCAGTAACGTAGTAATTTTTATTTAAAAAGTTAGTGTTAAAAAAGTATTGGCCTTTAAGTAATCTATAGTCAGCCTCATGCTGTTTTGTGTTTTTGTCTTTATAGACAAAAACACCAAATTGTTTAAGTGAAAACTTAGAACTATAAATTAAGTTAGTAAGTGCTTTGAAATTATGCTCACCATAAACATGTAAGTTAACCGCTAAATCTAAGTTAGTTGCTTTACGTACAGAAACTGCAAACAGACCAAACGGTTTTTTATCTACTACTGGAAAGTTAACTTCGCTAAGCGCTCTTTTAAAATAATTTAAAAAACTAGTGATTAACTCGTCTTGTGAAATTAAGTTATTAGTTGGTTCAAGTAAATTAGTGTTTGGTCTGTATAGACCCCATTCGATTACTTTATTGATTTGTTTAAACAAAACTGTAGTTTCATTGCGATAATTTAAAGGATTTAAAGCACCTTCAAAGTGTTTGAAAGTTTTGGGGCTGACGTGTTTTCTTAGTTTACCTTTAACATGGAAAACTATTTTTTTGTATTTATATTCAAGTGTTGCCGGATAAGTTAGGTGGATAAGAGGAAGCCCTATAGTTTCTGAAAAACTTGTCGAAACCTCGGCTCTTTTTGGCGACCTTTGAATAATTTTAAGAGTTTTGCCAATAAGTGCACCACGATTGTTTTTCTCAATTTCTGCTTCTACTTCTTCGCCTTCTGCAGCCCCATATATGTAGACTGGTTGGTTGTTTAAGTAAGCGATGCCTTCACCATCATTGCCAGTTTTTAAAATATTTAATTTTGCTATTTCTTTTCTATCCATACGCAAACTCTTTCACCCATTTCAAAAGGCAAGACAAACTTAGTTAGGGAAATATTTTTAACTAAATTAACTAATTTAGTTTTCTTAAACTCAACAATTTCATCAGTGGCTTTAGTTGCTTTATAGAAACACATCTTGCCACCTTTAGTTAATTTCGGTAATGCATACTTAACTAACGAAGTAAGGTCGGTAACTGCGCGGGCTGTCACTAAATCAACCAAAACTCCTTTGATGTTTTCAACTCTGTCGTTAATAACTTTTAAATTACTCAGGTTTAATTCATCTTTAACTAATGTCAAAAACCTTGCTTTTTTGCCAATAGATTCAGTTAAAATAACTTCAACGCTTGGGAAAAATAAAGCAACGACAATACCTGGAAACCCCGCACCTGAGCCAATATCTAAGATAGACTTAGGTTGAGTTAAGACTGGGTTTTTGAAAAAGGGTAAGATGGAGTCTAGAACATGTTTAACTAAAAACTCGGTTTTATCAATGATTCTAGTTAAGTTAACCTTTTTATTTTCTTCAATTAAAAGTGAGTAATACTTGTTAATTTTTAAAACTATTTCATCTGTTAATTCAATGTTAAATTTACTAAAAATGCCTTTCATAGTTATCTTTTCTCTTTACTTTTTTGAATGTAGATAGAAAGGATTTGAATGTCACTTGGGTTAACTCCAAGTATTCTTGAGGCTTGCCCTAAAGTTTTTGGTCTAACTTTTTCTAATTTTTCTCTACATTCAAAGGCCAAGTTAGCAACTTGGCTGTAGTTAATGTCTGCAGGAATTTTGAAGTTTTCAAGGAACTTAAACTTCTCAGCAGTCTTGATTTCCTTTAAAATGTAGCCTTCATATTTAATTTGTATCTCTGCTGCAAGTCTGACTTCTACTGGAAATTTTTCTTTTATAAAAGGACTTAAAACATTTAAATTAACCTCTGGTCTTTTAAGTAAATTTGCTAAAGAAATTGACTCATAAAGCGAAATGTTGTGTTTAGAAAGATGGTTTAAAACTGCTTTGGTAGGAGTGATTTTTGTGTTTATTAAAATCTTGGTTAATCGCTTAACAAGCCCTTTTTTTAGTAAATATTTTTGATAAGTTTCGCTGTCTATAAGCCCACGGTTATAAGCAATTTCAGACAGTCTAAAGTCAGCGTTGTCATCTCTTAAAAGTAGTCTATATTCAGCACGAGAGGTCAACATTCTATAAGGTTCGTCTGCTCCCTTGGTAACTATATCGTCAATCAACACTCCAGTATAGGCCTCGTTTCTTTTTAAAATAAGCGGTTCAATGTTGTCAATTTTAGCAGCAGCGTTTGTGCCTGCAATCAAACCTTGACAAGCCGCCTCTTCGTATCCAGAAGTTCCGTTGATTTGACCTGCAGTAAATAGGTTTTTAAGGATTTTGGTTTCTAAAGACAAATATAGTTGAAAAGGATTGATAGCGTCGTACTCAATTGCGTAGCCGTATCTAATAATTTTGCCTGTCTCAAATCCAGGTAAACTTGCAACTAACTTTCTTTGAACAAAGCGCGGAAGTGATGTAGAAAGGCCTTGTAAGTAGGTTAAGTTGTTTTTAATGCTTTCTGGTTCCACAAAAATTTGATGAATATCCTTTTCTTTAAATCTGACAATCTTGTCTTCAATTGAAGGGCAATATCTAGGACCTCTACCTTCAATTACTCCTGAATACAGTGGTGAATATTTTAGATTTTCCAAAATTGTCTCTTTAGTTTTCATGGTAGTATGGAGGGTATGCAGATTTAAATTTGCTTTGTGTTTTGCTTTTGTGTAGTATGAAAATCTAAGTTCTGGGTTGTTCTCATCTTGATTTGCAAGTTCAGTAAAGTCAATTGAATTTGAGTCAATTCGCGGCGGAGTTCCAGTTTTTAGTCTCACGATTTCAAAACCTGCTTTTCTCAAAGAATCAGAAATACCTGAAGTTGTGCGTTTGCCGTCAGGTCCAGTTTGATAAGTTTCACTGCCTATCAAAATTCGTGATGCTAAATAGGTTCCTGTCGTCAATACAACAGTTTTGGCAAAATACTTTGTATTACTTTCAGTAATCGCCCCAACTACTGTTTGGTTTTCAACTAACAACCCAGTTGAGTATTCGTGTAGGAAAACTATGTTTTTAAGTTTCTTCAATTCTTTTAACATGTTTTTTGGATAAATTTCTTTGTCAATTTGTGCACGAAGTGCCCAAACACCAGGACCTTTAGATGAGTTTAACCTGCGCATTTGAATGGTAGCACTGTCTGCAACTTTGGCCATCAAACCACCTAGTGCGTCAATTTCTCGCACTAAAACACCCTTTGCAGGTCCACCAATTGACGGATTGCAGGGAAGGGTAGCAATTTGAGATTTTTCTCCTGTGATAAATAAAACTGACTTGCCTAAACGAGAAAGGGCAGCGGCGGCCTCAATACCGGCGTGCCCTGCCCCAATTACGATTGAGTCAAATATGCGATTATTTAACTGCATTTTCAATAAAATCCACTAAATCTGCTTTGGTGAATTTTAATTTTTCGCGAATTTCGGCTTCAGATGAACTTAGTCCAAAATTATTTATTCCAAAAACGTATGGTGTGTATTTATACCAAGAATAAGCAGAGCCTGCTTCTACTGCAACAATTTTAGCGTTGCCTAAAATCTCGGCTTGCTCAGATTTAGTAAGTCTGTCAAACAAGAAGCAAGAAGGCATTGAAACTACGCGCACACCTTGACCTTTAGTTTCAAGAACTTTGGCAGCTTCAAGTGCCAAAGCAACCTCTGAACCTGTTGCAATTAAAGTAAGTGAGTGTTTGTTTTGTTCAGGCTTAATAATGTAGGCACCTTTTTGAATGTCTAGTTGAGAGTTTGGGTTTTCTAATACATTTTGGCGAGTTAAAACCAAAACTGAAGGAAAGTCGTTTTCAGAAAGCATTAACTTATAAGCCGCCAAAGTTTCTTTATAGTCACATGGTCTAATCACGTTTACATTTGGCATACATCTAAGTTGTGTAAGATGCTCAATTGGTTGGTGGGTCGGCCCGTCTTCGCCTAAAAACACAGAATCATGGGTAAAAATATACATTACTGGTAGTTTTTGCAAAGCAGATAGGCGGATTGCCGGAAGCATATAATTAGAAAAAACAAAAAAACCAGAGACAAAAGGTCTAAGTACACCGGTTTGTGCAATCCCATTGGCAATTGCTGCCATTGAGTGTTCGCGAACTCCGAAGTTTAAGTTACGGCCAAGTCTGTTGGTGTGATCAAAATCACCGTCAACTCCTTTTACGCAAGTTGATGAAGAAAGGTCTGCGGACCCACCAATTAACGCAGGAACTTGGCTAGAAATATAGGTCAATATGTCACCGGAAGACTTACGCGTTGCCTGTTTTTCAGGGATTTTTGAAAGTAGTTCGCTTAAATCAAAGTCTAGACTTTGCTTTTTAAGTGGTTTTAATTTAGAGTAGGCTGTGTATTTTTCCAGACCTCTTTTTAAGAAATTATCTTGAAAATGTTTGTAAACCAGCAGATCTACTTCAAATGGTTTCAATTGGTATCCGAGTTTTTTGGCAAGTAAGTCGCGTTCAAGTGCACCAAGTGGAGAGCCGTGAACTTTGTTTGTAGCCTCTTTTGTAGCACCTTGACCAATAGTGGTTTTCATTTCAATAACTGTAGGAAGCTCTGATTCTTTAGCCAAGCGGATTGCTTCTAAAAACTCAGCCTTGTCGTATGGGTTTGTAACTAATATATAGTTCCAGCCGTCTGCTAAGAACTTTAATTTAAAATTAGTTTCACAAGTTAAAGAAGTAGGCCCGTCTAGTTGAATGTCGTTTGAGTCAAACAACATAATTAACTTATTTAGTTTAAGTCGGCCGGCTAAAGAAATTGCTTCCATAGCAACACCTTCTTGCAGATCTCCGTCTCCGCATAAGCAGTATGTATAATAGTCTGTGTATACGGATCCATTTACTTTGTTTAAATGAGCCTCCACAATTGCTGAACCTACCGCCATAGCAACACCTTGGCCAAGCGGACCAGTTGTTGCTTCAACTCCTGGAGTTTCTCTAAACTCAGGGTGACCTGGTGTGTTTCCAGGTCTGCGAAAGCATTTTAAGTTTTCAATAGTCAGGTCAAAACCTGCAAGATGCAAAAGTGAGTAAAGCAGAGCAGAGCCGTGTCCTGCAGATAAATAAAAGCGGTCGCGGTTTGGCCAAAGTGGGTCTTTTGGGTTTTGATTGATTGCGTAGTTGTAAAGATAGTAAAGCGGAGCTGCTGCTCCTAAAACTATCCCAGGATGGCCTGAGTTGACGTTGTTAATGGTGTCAACCCCAAGCATCTTAAGGGTATCTATGCAAAGTTTATCTAAATCTTTTTCAGTTTTCATTATTTTTCTTTAGATTCTTTGGCTCTTGGTTCTTCAAATTCAACAGGTTCTGCTGTTTTGTCTGCTGAGTTTGCAGCAACTTCTTGATTTAACACGGTTTTTTTGTATTCTTCAGTTTCTGTTTCTAAGGCTTTGAAGTTATCTTCGCCAACTAAGGCTAAAATGTTTGTAAAAAACTTATTGTGAAGTGCTGCCATTTTTTTAGTAATTTGGCGAGAAATTCCAAAAACTAGACCAAAACCAACAATTAAAACCCCAATTAACAACCAAAATGACCAAGATTTAACTCGCGGAAACTTAGAAGAAAGCACAGCAATAGTAGTGGCGGCTGCAATAAATCCGATTAAAATTCCTAAAAATACTGGAATAAAAATACGGTTTTTAATTGAGTTAATCCCGTCTGCGTACGACAAGTATTCAGCGTTAACGTCTTGCTCGTAAAGTCTTTTAATTGAGCCTGTTTCAAAGTAAGCCTGATCAATTAAAAGTCTTGCGGTTTGAGGAGTTATATCCCAAACTTTAAGTAGACCTTTTTTGTGCCAAATGGCTTTCTCAGATTCAGTCATAAAGTAAATTTCTAGAGTTCTTTTGTCAATTTGTTGAGTGTAGGCAGGCACTCTGTCAGTTAAATTGAATTTCATAAATCCTCCTTACTAGGGTTTAAAAAATGTTTCCTTTTAAAGACCATTGGCCACAGTGGCTATATCCTGATGGCTGCTTCAATCAAGACCTGACCCGTTCAGATAAGTCAATCGGCCAATGGCTTTTAAAAGGAAACATCTAAAGTCTTTACCTTTACAGGCGTTTAAAGAATTTTTTTAACAACTCAGCGGCTTCATCTACCTTAACAAAAGTTAATTTAGTGTGAGTAGTGGGTTGCAGAAAAATCTCTTTTCTGATTTTTTGACTAAAAACTGTGGGGTCTTTGGCCAAAAAAATACATTCTTTTATTCTAGCAACAGCAATCGCGGCCGCGCAAAGCACACAAGGCTCAAGTGTTGATATCATCACGCAGTCTTCTAGTTTCCAAGTTTTAAGACGCTTGGTGGCTTTCTTTAAAGCAGTGATTTCAGCGTGTCCGAAAATATCGTGTTTGTGTTCTTTGGTGTTATAACCAGTTGCAACGATTTCGCCATCTTTCAAAATTAGCGCACCAACTGGCACTTCTGCACAAGCCAGAGCTTTTTTGGCAAGCCTAAGAGCATGAGCAAAATGTTTATTTCTATTTTCCTGGTTTTTGTTCAATATTATAGCGTTTGTTGAACTTATCTACACGACCTTGGGCTTGCACAAATTGTTGTGTACCTGTGTAGAAAGCGTGGCATTGTGAACATGTATCTACCTTAATTTCTTTGGCAGTAGATTGAGTTTTGAACTTAGAACCACAAGTTGAACAAATAACTTCAACTTCATTAAATTCAGGATGAATTGCTTTTTTCATGTGTATAAACTCCTTTTTTGGTAGCAGTCTACCATTATTTTAACACATCCGGCTTACTTTAAAGTAAGGCGGATGTGTATTTTTGCTATTTTGTTTGGTTAATAAACTAAGCGTTTTTATCGTCAGAAACTTTGGTGTAGTTAAACTCAGTTTCTTTTAAAATTCCGGTTCCCGCTGGGATTAGTCCACCGATAATCACGTTTTCTTTTAGACCTTTTAGTTGGTCGGGTCTAGAAGAAATCGCAGCGTCTGTCAGAATTCTGGTGGTTTCTTGGAAGGAAGCAGCTGACAAGAACGAGTCGTTTGAAAGTGAGGCTCTGGTAATTCCAAGTAGAATTCTTTTACCAATTGCCGGGCGTGTGCCTTGTTCAAAAGCCGCGCGGTTGGCTTTCAAGAAGTCTGAGTTAGAAACCACAATACCTGGAAGTAAGTTAGTGTCGCCTTCATGGATAATCATAATGCGTTTCAGCATTTGTCTAATGATGATTTCAATGTGTTTATCTTGAATGTCCACGCCTTGTGATTGATAAACTTTGCGGACTTCTGCCAAGATGTAGTTAGAAACGGTTAAAGTATCGGTTACTCTAAGCAGTTCTTTAGGGTGAATTGAGCCCGGAGTTAGCGAAGTTCCTGGTTGTACAGAATCTCCAACTTTGACCAAAATATCGGCGTTTGACTCAATTGAGTAAGTGTGAGTTTTGCCTTGACGGTCTTCAATAACCACATTAGGCTGTCCGTATTGTGGACGACTAATTTGGCTAACTTTGCCAAAATACTCAGAAATTACAGATTTTCCTTTTGGAGTTCTAGCCTCAAAAAGTTCCTGAATACGTGGAAGACCTTGAGTAATGTCGGATGCTGATGCCACACCACCGGTGTGGAAAGTACGCATCGTTAACTGAGTACCAGGTTCACCGATAGATTGTGCTGCGACAACTCCGACAGCCTCACCAACTTCTACAATTGAGTTAGTTGCTAAGTTTAGACCATAGCACTTCACACAAAGTCCGTCAATCGCAGAACAAGTTAAATTAGTTCTGATTTTAAACTCAGAGTAGTTTTCGGCAATCTTAGCTGCGGCCTCTTGAGTAATTAGTTCGTTTCTATCAACAATTAGTAGATTGTTTTTGTCATACGCCTTTTGGGCAGCAAAACGGCCGTGTAGACGTTCTTCCAAACTGCAGACTACTTTTTGGTCTTTGTCAAGTATGTCTTTTACGAACACTCCATTTTCAGTACCACAGTCTTCAAGAGTAATAATTACGCCTTGCGCAACGTCTACGAGTCGGCGAGTTAAGTAACCAGATTGTGCGGTTTTTAAAGCCGTATCAGTTGAACCTTTGCGGGCACCGTGGGTTGAAATAAAGAACTCAGAAACGGTTAGACCTTCTTTAAATGATGATTTAACTGGAACTTCGATTTGCTCACCCTTGGGGTTGTTTAAAATACCCCTCATTCCGGCTAACTGGACGAAGTTTTGAATGTTACCACGAGCTCCTGAGTCAGACATTACGTAAATTGGGTTTTCGCGGTTAAGTTCTTGCTCAAGTCCACGAGAAATCTCGGTTTTGGTGTTTTCCCAAACGTTAATAATTTGTCGAGAACGGCCTTTGTCGGTCAACATACCCATGTTAAAGTAGTTAGTAATTTGCTCAATTTTAGCCTGAGACTCTTTTAAAATCGCGGCTTTATTTGAGTAAACCTTGATGTCGTCGTAAGAAATTGTAACAGCAGAGACAGTTGAGTATTTAAAGCCCAAGTCTTTTAAGTCATCTAACATCACAGAAGTTCTAGTTACATCGTAGTGTTTAAAGACAGTGTCAATGATTTTACCTAAAAACGACTTTTTAAAAGGTTCGGGTAGCGGTTGGTCTTTAGTTTGGGCAAAATATACTTTTGGGTCTTTGTTGCAGTCAAGTAAGTAAGATTGAGGAACCCCTTGGGTTAAGTTATACTCAGTTGGTTCGTTTAAGTAAAAGAAACCATCTGGCATAATTTCGTTAAAAATTAACTTGCCTAAAGTGGTAATCAGTAGTTTGCCTTGAATGTCTGCCGTAAAACGACGGTTAAGGATTTGTGGACGCACTAAAATTCTAGTGTGGTAGTCAATGATGCCTGCGCTTTGTGCGTTTTTTGCCTCGTCAATTGAAGATATTAACATACCTTCGTTTTTGTGTTGATGAGTTTTAGGGTCAGCCTCAATATAGCGCTCCTCGGTTGTCAAGAAGTAGTTTCCAAGCACCATGTCTTGAGATGGAGTTACAACTGGTTTTCCGTCTTTCGGGTTTAAGATGTTGTTAGAAGCCAGCATTAAGAGTCTAGCCTCAGCCTGCGCTTCTGGTGAAAGCGGCAAGTGCACGGCCATTTGGTCACCGTCAAAGTCGGCGTTAAATGCAGTTGTTGCCAAAGGATGCAGACGAATAGCCTTGCCGTCAATTAGTTTCGGTTCAAACGCTTGAATTGACAAGCGGTGCAAAGTAGGCGCACGGTTTAGCAGCACTGGGTGTTCACGAACTACTTCTTCCAGAACTTGCCAAACTTCTTTAGTGCGGTTGTCATACATTTCAACCGCTTTTTGGCGAGTTACTTCTAAGTTTTCTTGCAGGCGGTTAATTACAAACGGCTTAAACAAAGTAATTGCCATTTCACGAGGAATTCCGGCCTGATACATCTTTAGGTTCGGACCCACGATAATTACGGAACGACCTGAGTAGTCCACGCGTTTTCCAAGTAAGTTTTGGCGGAAACGGCCTTGTTTACCACGAAGCAAGTCAGAAAGTGATTTAAGCGGACGTGCATTTGAAGCAAGCGCTTTTTTGTTTCCGCGTTTTGAGTTGTCAAAAAGCGAGTCAACTGCTTCTTGAATTAAACGCTTTTCGTTTTTAAGGATAAGCGAAGTTGTAAACTGGTCAAGTTCTTTTTTTAACCTGTTGTTGCGGTTAATTATTTTGCAGTAAAGGTCGTTAAGGTCAGTTGTTGCAAAACGGCCTCCGTCTAGTTGTACCATTGGACGAAGGTCTGGCGGAATTACCGGGATTACTGGCATAACAATCCACTCAGGGCGGTTGTCAGATGAGTAGAATGCTTCTACAATTTCCAGACGTTTGATGATGTTTTGGCGTTTTTGTTTTGTTGAAGTTCTGAATTTCTTGCGAAGCACGCGGATTTCGTGATCTAAATCAAGGGCTTTTAACAAAGTTTGAATTGCTTCTGCTCCAGTTTGTGCTTGAAAGCGACCGTAGTACTCTTCGTTAATCGCGGCGTAGTCTTGTTCTGACAAGATTTGTTTGCGTTTAAGTGGAGTGTTGCGCGGGTCTGTCACGATGTAGGCTGCGTAGTTGACAACCTCTTCTAAAGATTTGGCTTTAATTCCAAGTAAAATCGCAAGTCGTGATGGTGAGTTTTTAAAAAACCAAGTATGCACTACTGGGCTTTTTAGTTCAATGTGTCCCATTCTTTCGCGGCGAACTAGTGATTCGGTAATCTCAATTCCACATTTTTGACAAATTTGGCCTTTGTTGCCACTTTGTTTCTTACCGCAAGCACACTGAAAGTCTTTAGTTGGTCCGAATATTTTTTCGCAAAACAATCCACCAACTTCTGGCTTGGCAGTTCGGTAGTTAATGGTTTCATGAGACTTAACTTCCCCGTAAGACCAAGTTCTGATTTCATCTGGTGAGGCTAAGCGAATTCGCATGTGGCGGTATAATTTAGAGCCAGTGATGTGTGTGTCGTCAACTGATTTTAAACGCTCAGCGACGTTAATTTCTGCAACCTTAGTTTGTGAAGAAACTAAGTCTAGTTTTTCGTCAAAATCAGCCTCAGTTAACGGAGTTTGACCATAGAAGGCAAAAAGTTGATTGGTTTCAGCTAAAAGAAAGTCGTCGTCTTTTAAAATTTGAAATAAGTTAGAACGTGGTGCGGTTAAAATTGACTTAAGGTCAGTAAATCCGCTTTCTTTGAAAAACTTAATGACTTCGGCTTCGGTAAATAGTTGTTGAATTTTTTCAGGTAAATAGTTTTTAGTCAAAAGCGTTTTAATGTCTTTCAGTACATCTTCTGAGCACTCAGAAAAGATACTTTGGTATTGAGAAACTGAAAATAAGTTTAAATCACCCAAAGTGTGAACGGCGATATTTTTTAAGAACTCTTTTGTTTCTTCAGAAATGATTTTAATGTCTTTAATGCTTTGTTTTTCGTAGGCTTTTAGCATTTTTAAATACCTCCATTACTGCGGGCAGGTTTTAAGTCAAGCAGTGATTTAACGGCGTCGTTTTCGCCAGTTTCTGAGTTAATTAACTCAACGTAAATACCAAGGGCTTGCAGTTCTCGGGTTAACACGTGGAAAGATTCAGGCAGAGATGGACGCGGAATTAAGTTGCCTTGAGTAATTGCAGAGTAGGCTTTGTTTCTACCAACTTTGTCGTCTGACTTGATGGTCAGCATTTCTTGAAGGACGTGTGCGGCACCGTAGCCGTATAGCGCCCAAACTTCCATTTCCCCTAGTTTTTGGCCACCGTTTTGGGCTTTTCCACCCATAGGTTGTTGAGTTACTAAAGTATAAGGCCCGACGTTTCTCGCATGTAGTTTGTCGTCCACCATGTGTGACAACTTAATCATGTACATCACACCAACTGAAACCGGATTTCTAAAAGGCTCACCAGTTCTTCCGTCAAAAAGCGTCATTTTACCGTTTAGCGGTAGGTTTGCTTCTTTTAAGATATCGACAAGATCGGCGTTTTCAACCCCGTCAAAAACCGGAGTTGCAATTTTAATTCCAAGTTTTTTAGCAGCATACCCTAGATGCAACTCTAAGATTTGGCCGATGTTCATACGAGAAGGTACACCAAGCGGGTTTAGCATGATGTCAACAGGTGTTCCGTCTGCCATGTATGGCATGTCTTCGCGTGGCACAACAATAGAGATAACACCTTTATTTCCGTGGCGACCTGCCATTTTATCGCCTTCTCTGATTTTTCTTTTTTTGGCGATAAATACTTTAATTTGTTCGTTTACAGAAGGAGGTAGTTGGTCTTTGTTTTTCTTTGAAAAGTATTGGATTTTTTGAACAATACCGCCACCACCGTGTGGAACGCGAAGAGAAGTGTCTCTGTATTCTTTGGATTTTTCGCCAATAATTTCTTGAATTAGTTTCTCAGCCGGAGAAGGTTCAGCACCACCTTTAGGGGTGATTTTACCAACTAAAATGTCGCCTTCTTTGACTTCAGAACCAAGCAGGATTACACCTTTTTGGTCAAGTTTGGCAACAGCCTGGCGGTTCGCGTTTGGAACTTCGTTGGTAAACTCTTCTTTTCCGATGTTGTTGCGAAGGTCTCTGGTTTGAATTTGGTATTCATCAATATGCACAGACGTATAGACGTCGTTTTTAACTAAGTCTTCAGAAATGATGACAGCATCTTCAAAGTTATAGCCTTCCCAAGTCATAAAAGCAACTGTAACGTTGCGACCAAGTGCAAGCTCTGCGTTGTCGGTAGAAGGACCGTCGGCAATAGTTTCGTTTAGGTCAACCCAGTCTCCAACGTTGACAATCGGTTTTTGCACGATTGAAGTATTTTGGTTTGAGCGTTCGTAGTTAATTAAGGTATAGACATCGGTGTCAGCCAGACCATATTTATAAATTTTAATGGCTTGCTCTGCTGACCAGTCTGAGTTTGGCGCAAACAAGACTTGTCCGTCGTATTTAATGGTTTTCTCAGGAATTGGAAGGACATCTATGCGTTTAGCGTCCACGTATACCGCGTATCCTGCGTTTTTAGCAACCACCGAAGTACCTGAGTTTTTAGCAGCACGATACTCAATTCCGGTTCCAACTAGTGGTGCCTCTGGTTTGATAACTGGCACGGCTTGACGTTGCATGTTGGCACCCATTAAACAACGAGACGCCTCATCGTGTTCAAGGAAAGGAATGGTTGCGGTTGCAACAGACACGATTTGTTTAGAAGAAACGTCCATGTATTCAACGTCTTCGCGGGCAAAAATTCCGGTTTCACCGCGCAGTCTACCAGTAACTGTCGGCTCTTTAATAGTTCCGTCTGGGTTTAACTCAGTCGCGGCTGAGGCAATTACTGCGTTGTATTCCTCGTCTGCAGTTAAATAAAGGTGGTGGTCTACTACTTTTGGCACACAAACTCCGTTAACCTTATTTGTGCGGTCAAGTTTAAAGTAAGGAGTTTGAATGAAGCCATATTTATCAATTTTGGCATATGAAGAAAGTGAAGAAATCAACCCAATTGATTGTCCTTCTGGGGTTTCAATTGGACAAATTCGGCCGTAGTGCGATGCGTGAACGTCGCGGACTTCAATACCCGCGCGGTCTCGAGAAATTCCACCGCTACCAAGTGCGGATACACGGCGTTTTTGAGTAAGTTCAGCTAAAGGGTTGGTTTGGTCCATGAACTGAGACAATTGAGATGAACCGAAAAACGCATTTAATACAGTTGTAAGCGGTTTAGTGTTCATAATTGCCGGAATAGTGATGTCTGCAAAAGACTTAACCGACATTTTGTCTTTAATGTTTTTCTCAGCTCTAGCCATACCAATTCTAAATTGGTTGGCAAGCAGTTCCCCAATTAAACGGACACGACGGTTTCCAAGATGGTCAATGTCGTCTGTTTGCCCGATGTTTTCATATAAGTTCAAAAAGTAAGAAATACCAGCAACGATGTCTGAAACCGTAATATAGGTTTTAGCCTCACGGCTGTCGTTACCAATTACACGAATTGCTTGAGATTCACCTAAATCAGTTCTCTTAACAACGTCTAGGATTTCGGCGTAGACCGGTTGTCTTTGTGCAGGTTTTTCAAAAACGTTTCCAGTTAAAAAGTAGTTTAAGACTTTTTCGTCAAGTCCATTTCTAAGTTCACGAAGAGTTCTTAGAACTTGCTCGTCAATTTGAGTGCCAGCGTCAAAAACGACTTCGCCAGTTTTGATGTTGTAAATTGGCTCTGTGGTAACCAACTGCAGGTGATCGCCTTCTCCAACATACTCAGTTAAGACAGCCGCTTTGTCGATGTTTTGCAGAGAGTTATCGGCAGAAATAACTTCTTTTCTAAATAAATGACGGTTTGCATCTAGTAATTTCAAAGTCTCTTCGTCAAGTAAAGTGTTGGCAGCAACAACAACTTTGCCTTTTGCGTCTTTTAAGTCAGCAGCAAGATATGTGTTTTTAACACGGCTAAGCACGTCTAGTTTTTGATTAAACTTATAACGTCCAACTCCAAGTAGGTTGTAGCGGCGAATGTCAAATAGACGTTGGCGAATTAACTCGCGTGCGCCTGAAACTGGAATAATTTCGCCTTGTCTTAGTCTAGAAACGATTTCAACTACTGCGTCGTCTGAAGTTTTGGTTGCGTCTTTCTCAAGAGTTTCTTTAAGTTGCTCTGATTTAAATAGTTTGTCAATTTCTTTGTTTGAAGGTACACCAAGGGCTTTAATAAAAGTAGTTAGCGAGATTTTTTTAGAGCGGTCTAATTTTGCCCAAAGTAATTCTTTGTTGCCCTCTTCAAACTCAACCCAAGCACCACGTGTTGGAATCATTTGACCAGAGTAGATAACTTTATTGATTTTTTTGTTGATGTCTTTTGTGTAATAAACTCCACTTGAACGCACGATTTGTGAAACCACAACACGTTCAGCACCATTGATGATAAAAGTAGCAGTTGGAGTCATTGAAGGCATTTCTGTCAACAAGACTTTTGCTTCTCTAAGTTCACCGGTGATGCAGTTTTCTAACTTCACATCAGCCATCACTTGTGCTGAGTAGGTGATGTCTCTAGTTTTAGATTCAGCGATTGTGAAATTAGGTTCTTGAACTTCAACGCTTTCAAAGTACAGCTTAATGTCCCCGTTGTTTCCTTCAATTGGTGAAAGTTCTTTTAGCAATTCAAGTAAGTCTGATTTGATAAATTTTTCAAAAGACTGCGTTTGAATTTCAATCAAGTCAGGCAAGTCAACATCGTACATCATTTTTGAGTAATTACGACGTTCGGTTTTTTTGCCATATTTTATGTTTTTAAAACTCATTTTTC
>CAUUBG010000003.1:0-16738 GCA_963543345.1 uncultured Acholeplasmataceae bacterium
AAGTAATGCGGGCGTGGCGGAACTGGCAGACGCGCTAGACTTAGGATCTAGTTCCCTCGGAGTGCAGGTTCAATTCCTGTCGCCCGCACCATTTATCTAAATAAATTACCAAAAGTGTGCTTGTCACACTTTTTTATTTTAAAAAGGATTAAGATGACTAGATTAGACCGAGTTTTAGCAAATTTAAAATATGGTGGCCGCAAAGACTGCCAAACCTACATAAAAAAAGGCCTGGTTTCGGTCAATGGCATGGTTTGCACAAAAGTTGACAGAAAAATCAAAGAGACAGACCAAATAGTTTTTAATGATTCTGAGATTAAATATCTGCCCAGTTTTATTTTAATGTTAAATAAACCAGAGGGCTATATATCTTCAAATGTCTCAGGGCTTTATCCTTCTGTACTTACTTTAGTAAAAGAACCGTATAGCCGCTATGATTTAAAAATAGCCGGTAGACTGGACGTTGATACCACTGGTCTGCTTTTGATTACCAATGTTGGCGCGTATGTACACAAAATCGCGTCTCCAAATTCTAAGGTTGTCAAAACCTATTTGGCTGAACTTAAAAACCCATGGACTGTCGCTCAAGCAAATCAGCTACTTAAACCCATGATTTTAAGAGACGGCGAAAACCAACAATACACAGCCAAAGCCTTGGAAGTTAGGCTAATTGACAGCACACACGTGGAAATTAAAATAGATATGGGTAAATACCACCAAGTTAAAAACATGGTGCTGTCTTGCGGAAATGAAGTGCTTAAGTTAACTAGAACTGCGGTTGGAAACTTGACTTTACCTGTTGATTTAAAGTTAGGTGAATATCGCTTAGTGGAACTCACCAACATCATAGATTAAAAAAACACTTAACTTATCTGCTTAATTTTGTTAAAATTAAGGTGTAGAGCAAGTTAATTTATAAAATTTCAAACTAAACAAAGGTTAAAAAGGTAAAAAAATATGGACGAAAATCAATTAAATAGCGAAGAAGTAAATGAAATAAACCCAGAATCTGCAACTAAAACAAAACGAATTGGGGTAATTTTAAAGTACAGCAAACCATATACTTTAAAGAAACTAAAAAACTTACATCAGGTAAAAATTCTAAGAATATCTGAGAAACACGAGACTTGTTATCTTTACATGGACGAAAGTTTCTTTAAAAAATTTGTCTCTATTATGCGTTCAACTGGACATATTTGGGCAGAAAAATCTGAGATTTTTCAAGACCAACATCTGAACTTTGATACAGACGTTTTTGAGGAAGCCGATGAAGTTTGCGGAATGGATGTATCTGACATTGACTTGCAAAACATCGCAGAACTTCAAGATCTAGAAAATCAGTTTACTTAATTTACGGATAAAGAAAGGTGGTTTGAAATGAAAGACAAGAAAAAACAAATTTATTTAATTTCGGCAATTGTAGCCGCTGCAGTTGTTTTAATAATTTTAATAACAACTTTAGCAGTTGTTTTAAAACCTAAAACAAACAAACCAATCAAGCAAAACGGGACTACTTACAAGATTCAGCATATTTTTCAAGGACTCGCTGGCGAGATTGAAGAAAAAATAGTTGAAGAAACTAAGGGTGCAGAAGTTGGCTCAAAAGTACAAATTACACAAGACAGCCGCAAGAAAGAATACGACAATGGTTTTGAAGTTGCAGATTTCTCAGAAACCAAAAAAGTAGAAGCAGATGGTTCTACTGTTTTTGAAATTAGATACGGCCGTAAATTATTTGAAGTTAACTTTGAAGTTAATTTCAATAACTCAACTTTTCCTGGCACTACATCTAGTACCCCTGAAACCCAAAGAATTAAGTTTGAAGCAAAAGTCCAAAAACCTACAGATCCAGAAATAATTGCTCAAGGTAAAAAATACCGTTTTGTTCACTGGCAAGAAAAATCTCTAATGAATGGAGTTTACTCAAAACAAGCGCCGTTTGATTTTAGTAAACCTATAACTAAAAACATCACTTTAGTTGCTTACTTTGAAGAACTTTTTTCAATTTCTTATCAAATTGAACTAGAAAAGCCAAACGGAGAGTTTGAAGAAAAAACTGAGACAAAACGCTGGTTTCAAGCAGGTGATTTGCATACTGTTAACTTCCCAAATCCAGATGAACGAGTATACGGCGAAGTTGTATACGGTAAGAACTCGTTAACTGTTTCCCCTGACAGCAGCCAAAACAAGGTAAAAATTACGGTAAAACGCAGACTGTACACAGTTACTTTAGAAGTTACTGGTGCTAACTTAAAATTACCTCAAAAACAAGTTAGACACGACGACAGAATTTGGGAAATCGATGTAACTAGTATTTACCAAGCAGGCTATTATATTAAAAATATTCAAATGGAGGCAAGAAACTACACTTTAGCCAGTCTGCAGGCTGTGTTTGTAACAAAAGACATGACCGCAGTTTTCTATGTAGCAAAAGACATTGCAGGCAAAGGCAAATACCCGCAGTCTTTGGTCTATCCAGATCTAAGCAAGTTAACCTTAATGGAATCATCAATTAGAAGAACACAATATCAAATTGGTAAAAAAAACCACAAACTAACTTTTAATCGTTACTTTTACCGCGATGAAGACGGAAATAAATACGAAAAGTTTGACGGAAATTTCTATAAGTTTGAGGAAGTTGAGTTTATCCAAATTCCTGGTAAAACTACTTTGTTTACCAAAAAAATCATAGATTTTGCACCCTATACTTTTACACTTAGAGAAAATCCTAAATCCACCACCTTTGAAAATTCATTTTTACACTCGCTAACTAAAGACATTGCTTTAGTTTTGGGCTTTAAAGTTGGCGTACCTAGTTATAAAGACACAGATAGATACTCAGTTAAGTCAGTCTTGAACTCAAATAATTTTGCTGCTTTGACAAAAACTGCAACTGAATACGCAGTTGCTGTGTATGCTTCAAGCGCCTACAGGCAACTTGATGACAACATCGACTCGCAACTGCCATATGGAGTTAGGCGAACTGATAAAATCGTAAACTCAGGCTCACAAACTTGGTGGTTAACTAGTCCGGTTGAAAATAAAAACGATCAGTCTTACTATATAGACAAAGCAGGTATGTTGAGTCAAGAAAGACAAAACTATCTTTTTGGCTTAGTGCTTTGCAAGGACTAAAATAACTATTTGGCAATCAGTGTGTCAAGTCTTTATACTTGACGCACTTTTTGTTTTATGTTAAACTTATTTTGTATTTAAATCAAAAAAGGAGTAAATTATGGCATTAAAAATTAGACTTCAAAGATTCGGTTCAACTAAACGTCCTTTCTACCGTATAGTTGCTGCAGAAAGCCAAAGAGCACGTGATGGTAAGTTCCTTGAAATCGTTGGAACTTATAACCCTCTTTCTGGTGTAGTTGAAATCAAACAAGAAGTATACAACACCTGGATTTCAAAAGGTGCTAAACCAAGCGACACAGTTAAATCACTTTTAAAGAAACAAAAATAGTTAAAGACGGAGTTTCAAACCATGGTTTTAAATTTTGAGCAAATTCTAGCCAGCTTTGTCCGTCCTCTGTTAATCTATCCAGAAGCACTTGAAATTAAAGTATCTGAACAAGATGCTTTAGTTGATATTTCTATGCTAGTTGAAGAAGCAGATCTTGGCCGAATTATCGGCAAAGGTGGTAAAACCGCCGCTGCTCTTCGTCAACTTCTGTATTCAATTGCTACTAGAAACGGCAAAAAAGTAGCTCTGGAAATTAAAGCAAAGTAACTTAAACTTGTGTTTTTAATTGGCAAAGTAATTAAACCCTTTTCATACAAAGGTTGGATTAAAGTGGAAAATCTTTCGGATTTTCCACGTTTTTTAATGCACAAAATTGTGTATATTGAAAACAAACCTTATGAAATTCAAGAAAGTAGACCTGGAACTAAATGTTTACTGGTCAAACTGAAAGAAGTAAACTCAGAAGAAGAGGCTAAACAAATCACGCAAAAAGAAATTTACAGCAATGTAAGACCTGAACTTAAAGATAGTGAGTTTGTTTGCGCTGATTTGCTTAACAAAGCAGTTTACTTTGAAGGGCAAGAGATTGGTAAAGTCAAAGAAGTTTACTTTTATCCAAGTCAACAAGTTTTAAAAATTGAGAAAGTAGACCAAACTTACTTTTTGATGCCTTTTGTTAAACACTATATAGATGTAGTTGATGAAAACAAAATTGTTGTTTTAAATTTAGGTGAAATGATATGAAGATAGACATCATTACTATTTTTAAAGAAGCCTATAGCAGTTTTTTAAATACATCTATTGTAAACAGAGCAATTCAAAGTAAACACTTAGAAGTTAATTTACATAATTTACGCGACTTTTCTTTAGATAAAAACCAAAAAGTAGACGACACAGTCTATGGTGGGTCTGTTGGTATGCTAATGTCTGTTGAACCGATACACCGTGCAATCTCTGCTTTAAAACAAAACAAAAACACGTATGTTGTTGCGCTTTCTCCGCAAGGAAAACCTTTAAGTCAAGAAATGCTTGACGAACTTGTAAAAAAAGAACACCTGATTTTACTGCCAGGACACTACGAAGGATATGATGCCAGAGCACTTAACTTCATTGACCTTGAAATCTCGGTTGGTGATTTTGTTTTAACTTCTGGAATCTTGCCAAGTCAAATTTTAATAGACGGTTTAGTTAGACTAATTCCAGGAGTTATCAATCAAGACTCGGTTAGTAAAGACACCTTTAAATACAGTTCAATCTTGAAATACCCTGAATACACTAAACCAGCAATACACGGAGGTCTTTCAGTGCCAGAAATACTGCTGAGTGGGAACCACCAAAAAGTAGATGAATATAATTTTGAGCAAGCAGTTTTAAATACACTAAAGAAACGTCCTGACTTAATTAAAAATAAAGCATTTGAATTAGAGACATATAAAAAAATCAAAATAATCTTTGATAAAATAAAAGAACCTAAAAAGTAAAAGGCCTGCGTTTGTTATGCAGGCCTTTTTGCTTATAAATGGGTTAAAATAGCCTTGTTTGGCGATTTAACTGTATTTAAACTAGTCAGTAATGTCAATTATACGAAGTGTGTTAGTACGGCCGTGAGTTTGAGCCCAACCAGAAGTTAAGATGATAGTTGCACCTTTTTTTAACCCAAAAGCCTTTGCTCCATCAATCGCTTTAGCGTCGTATTTCAAAAAGTCATTGACGTGATTGACAACTCTAGGATACACCCCAAAGTTAAGGGCAAGTTCACACGCAGTTTTGAAGTTATCAGTCAAAGCAATAATAGGTACTTGTGGTCTAAACTTACAAATTCGGCGAGCAGTACCCCCAGTTTCCGTAAACGCAACAATCGCTTCAACTGAAGGTAAAGATATAGAAATTTGGGCAGCGGCAACTCCAATTGAGTCGTTAATAGTTTTCTCGCCACTTGGAATTAAGTTCTCCAGGTTTTGTTGATACGGAAAAATTTGTTCAATTTCGGTAGCAATTTGCACCATAGTTTGCACAGCTTCTACACCAAATTCACCGACTGCAGTCTCACCGCTCAGCATAATTGCGTCAGATCCATCTAAAATGGCGTTTGCAACGTCAGACGCTTCTGCTCTGGTTGGACGAGGGTTTGAAATCATAGACTCAAGCATATGGGTAGCCGTAATTACGGGTTTACCAAAGAAGTTGGCACGTTGAATCATTTTCTTTTGATAAATCGGAACTAAAGGAAAAGAAACTTCTACACCCAAATCTCCACGGGCAACCAAAATACCTGCAGCTTCTTGCAAGATTTCATCTAGATTTTGATACCCTTCTTCATTTTCAATTTTAGCGATTAACGGAATATTTGGGTTTGCGGTGTTTTTAACTAAATCTTTGACCGCTAAAATATCTTGTTTAGAACGCACAAAAGAAAGCGCAATTAAATCAGCACCATGTTCAATTGAAAACAAGATATCTTTTTTATCTTTTTCAGATAAAAAAACTTGTTTAATTTTTGCGCCTGGACAATTGCAAGATTTGTGGTTTTTCAAAAAACCTGTGTGGTGAACTGTAGTTAAGATATCGTTGTTTTTATATTTTTCAACGACGTCAAAACGCATTTTGCCGTCATCTACTAAAATAAAGTCGCCAACTTTAACACCCTTAAAAAGTTCAGGACAAGAAATGTGGAAACGCTCTGTGTTTCCCAAAACTGGCTCTTGTGTAATTAAAATCTTTTCACCTTTTTTGACTTCTACTTTTCCGTCTTCAAAGTTACCTGTTCTAATCTCAGGACCTTTAGTGTCGGTCATGATTGCAAGATTGTAGTTTAGTTTAGCCCTAACTGATTTTAGAGTTTTAAAAGTATTTTCGTGTTCTGAGTATTCGCCATGTGAAAAGTTCACACGAGCTACGTTCATTCCAGCATCAATTAAGGCCTGAATTTTTTCAGGGCTGTGAGAGGCTGGTCCGATTGTGCAAATAATTTTAGTTTTTCTAATCATTTTTCACCTGTTTCTAATGTATATTATATACTTTTTATTTATTAACTTTATTATTAATATAAAACTAGACTGTTAAATGTTAAAATCTAAATGTATGTTAATTTTTTTACTGAAAATAAAATTAGATAAGTATGGAAATCGCTAGTATTGTTATACAAATACTAACATTGATAGCAACTGTATTTGTATCTTTTGCTATTTATTTTCTTGGAATTCATAATGCAAAAATTTTAAGAAACAAAGAAATTTCTGAAAATGCTAAAAAGTTTATTCGCGATAATGAAAGCGAAATTGATTATTTGGAGTTAGCCACTGTTGCTGCAGGATGCTTTCCTAATGATAAACATACTAGAAAGATATATAACTACTTTATAGAGTTAGATGACGAAACAAAGCAAGAAGTTTTAAAACAAAGAAAACTTAAATGTAAATTGATAACTAATGGCGGCTGGATTAACGGAAAAATTTCTCTTATACAAAAAGCAATTAAAAAACTAGATTTAGGTAGGGATTTTTTATACGATTGTGGGAAATACTTGCATCTTGCGTATTCTTATAAAGATAAAAAAATTAACATTTCTGCTTATGATGAAAAATACGATAACTTTTTTAATGTTAGGTACAAAATAACAAACGAAAGTAAAAAAATGCCATATATTAAGTATTTGGATGATTATTTGTATTGCAAATGTGTCAAACCCAATTTAATGCCCAAAGATGTTCCACCAAAACCCAATGATTATTTAATTGATGTTGAGAATTTTAGTGCATGCGATGAAGAAACTTTGTCGTTTTGGATGATGGTTATGGTTTCAAATGTTCTACATTATTCTAATGTGTATTTAAATTGGAAATTTTTAGTCAACAGAGAAGTTAACTATTTTGAAAATGAAACTTATGAAGATAAATACTTTAGTGTTTTATTTGATTTATATTATTTAAAAGAAACAAAATAAAACCTTAGTTCAGAAATTTAGCACAAGGTTTTTTAAATAACTCCGTGTTGTCTTAAGATAATAGAGACAAAAGCAGCGATAAAAGAAAATACCATTCCGAACAACAAAGTCCAAATTAACGCTCTTCCTCTAATAGGTTGTTCTGGGGTTGTAGTAGAAACATCTAGTTCTTCTTCTTTGTTCTTTTTTACCTTTATTTTCTTCTTTTCTTCTTTTGTTTTTTCAAGTTCATCTTTAGTGTTTTCTAGTTTTTCTTCTTTAGGCATAATATCCACCCCATCTACCTTTTAATTTTACCTTATTTTAATGTTTAAAGTAAAAAACCTTATTTTTATTTGATTTAGGCAAATTTTCTTTACCTTTGTATGCCAAGAAAATAAGTTTTTAAAATTACTTTCAGTTTTATAAGTCTAAAAGTCGCCGATATCTTCTGCATGTTTACATATATGCGATAGGCACAGAGAGAATAGATAAGTATTTGTCGTAGAAATAGCAAGGTCTTAGTGTGGTATAATTTCCCTAACAGTTAAATAAAAAAAGGAGCAAACAAATGCACAATAAACAACCTAAAGTAAGTGTTTTTGCTCTAGGCGGACTCGGCGAAATTGGTAAAAACTGCTACTGCATAGAGTATCAAAACCAAATTTTTATCATTGACTGTGGTGTGTCTTTTACAGACGAAACTCTGCCAGGTATTGACTACGTTGTTCCTGGTTTTAAATATTTATCTGAAAATCAAGACAAAATAGTTGGACTTTTTATCACACACGGACACGAGGACCACATTGGTGGCATTCCTTATCTTTTACAATACGTTAAAATCCCGGTAATTTACTCCTCTAAAATGGCCTTTGACTTAATTGAGAAAAAAATCGGCGATAAAGGCAAAAAACTCACCAAGTTGATGCTATACACTCCAGATACCGTCTTAAATTACGGAGATATTTCGCTTTCTTTTATACGAGTTTCGCACTCTATTCCAGATGCTTTTGGAATTCGCGTCAAAACTCCACTTGGCTCAATTTTTGAAACTGGCGACTTTAAAATAGACATGACTCCAGTTGGTCCACACGCAGAGTATGAAAAACTAGTTGAAATGGCCAACGATGGCTGTCTGCTTTTAATGTCAGACTCAACCAACGCAGAGCGCACTGATATGGTACCTTCTGAAAAAGCAATTGGCCGCTCGATTTCTGAAATTTTTTCTGGAATCCAGGGCAGAATAATCATCGCAACCTTTGCGTCAAATGTCTACAGAATTAAACAAATCATTGACGCTTCTTTTCAAAATAACCGAAAAATTTTAATTTTTGGCCATTCTATGGAAAATATCGTTGAAGTTTCTCGTAAAAACAAGTTTATTGATATACCTGATGCTTTCTTTTTAGACCCTGAGAAAGTCAACGACACAGACGACTCAAAAATGACCATACTTTGCACGGGTTCACAAGGCGAGCCGATGGCTGTGCTTGCCCGCATTGCCAGTGGACAACATAAAAAAATCAAAGCCAGAGCCGGTGATACCGTAATTTTTTCTTCATCTCCAATACCTGGTAACTTTCAGTCTGTCAATAACTTAATCAATCAATTTAATAAACTAGGGGTTAACGTAATTTCACACGGCGCACTTTATGAAACTCACGCTTCTGGACACGCTGAACAAAACGGACTTAAGTTAATGATCAATTTATGCCGACCTAAATACTTAATGCCAATTCACGGAGAACACAGAATGCAAGTAATTCACTGTGGACTTGGTGTAGAAGTTGGTATGCCCAAAGAGCATACTTTTGCACTGGCAAACGGAGACGTCCTTGAGTTTACCAACTCTGGTGCTGAGGTAAAAAAAGCCAAAGTTGACGCAACCCCGCTTTTAATTGAAGGCAATTCTGCTGCTCTTTTTTCAGATGAACTAATCGCAGAACGCCACTCTATCTCTGCAGACGGCGTATTTGTGTTGTTTGTCCCACTAAACTCAGAAAATAAACTAAACGGAGATGTGTTAACTGCGACTCGTGGCTTTATGTCAGTTTACGAAAACGAAAAAACAATTAAGACAATTACCCAAAAAGCAACTGACTACCTAAATACTTTTTCAGCAGAAGACAGAGAAGCGGCGACCAAAGCGTTGACAGAAATCACTCAAGAAATCATTCAAAACGCGTTTGCCCGAGTTCCGCAAATTTTTGTTGAGTATTTAGTTGCAGACTAATTTTTTAATTTACTTAATTAAATGACAAAACAAGTTAATAATTTTTTTAAATCACCAAAAGTCAAGGCTTCACTTGAGTTTTTCACCAAGTCTTACGCCCGCATGTTTTTACTTATCTACTTGGTGTTTTCACTAATCGGTGCTTTGGCGCTTAAAATGCCAATTGCTTCTAAAACCCCGCTTAAGTTTGTAGACACTTTGTTGCTTTCTGTATCTGCCATGTCTACAACTGGACTTAGCTCCATAAACTTCGCAGACTTGACCTTGTTTGGCCAAGTTATCTTGATTTTAATTATGGAGTTTGGTGGTATGGGGATATACATGCTATTTGCTTTGTTTTTGACAAACTCTGGCAGCAAAATCGGAGTTGAGCAAAGAGTGTTTCTGGCAAACGAGCAAAACCTGCCTTCGCTTAGAGGAGTAATTCGCACTACTAAAAAAGTTTTCTACACGTTAGTTTTAATTCAGTTAATTGGAGTAATTTTCTGTACTTCCTATATTTATTTTGCGATGCCTGAGTTTAAAGAAATAAGTTTTACTAAAGCTCTTTTTTACGGTGTATGTCTCTCAGTTTCTCTGTTCAGGAACGCGGGGTTTGTACCGCTTCCGGTAGACTTTCCGACTTTACTTTTAAACGGACACATTGTGTTTTTCATAGGCTGTGCGTTTTTGATATTTTTAGGAGGTCTGGGATATATCCCCTTGATTTCTTTGGCAGACTACATTAAAGCAAAGGTCAAAAAAACTGACTTTAGGTTTTCCAAAATCGCCAAAATTTTGTTTTTTGCGCATGTTTTACTTTGGATTTTTGGCTTTGTGGTTTTAACTTCCCTTGAGTTTAACTCACCAGCTCTCGCAAAACTAAACGGTCCGCAAAGGTTAACTGCAACCTTCTTTACCTCAATTTCTGCGCGTTCTGCTGGCTTTAGCGTAATACCACAGGCTAGTCTGGCCAGAGAAGGCAGTATTATTGTAATGATTATCTTAATGTTTATTGGAGCCTCTCCAAACTCAGCGGGTGGTGGTGTTAGAACAACTACTGTTGTTCTAATAATTGCTGCGATTTTTAGCCACATCAAAGCAGAGTCTCAAACTAAGCTGGGCAAAAAACTAGCATTTAAAGAAGAGACTGTCAAAAAAGCTTTTATTGTCGCAACAGCCGTTGCATTAGTTTTAATTATTTCTATTTTTGTTGTGGCTGTGGCTGAGCAAAATTACTTTGAAAGTCAACTTCAAATCGCAAAAGCCACGGCGCTTAAAGGTGAGTACTTCCAAGAACCACTTAATTTTAGTTTAAAGGACATAGTCTTTGAGTTAGTCTCAGCATTTGGTTTAGTTGGATATTCTCGTGGCCTGACTTTTGGCACTAAACTTTTGATTACAAAATGGACGATTATCTTTATGATGTTTTTTGGTCGTGTTGGTCCAATTACCTTCCTGCGCGCATTTTCTTTTAAACAAAAAGTCACTCAAACTTACAAAATTAGCGAAATTGACTTAATTATTAGTTAAAATAAAATAGAGGATTAGTTATGGGAATTTTTTCAAAAATATTTGCAAAATTTAAAAAAAATAAACCACAACAACTTGGCTTTAGCAGTCAAGTTCGTTCAGTTTCTGGACTTGCCGATATTTTTTTAAACCTAGAAAACTTAACTTATCCTGATTTTATTGAACAACTTGAAGAAGTTTTAATAATGGCAGATTTTGGTGTGCAAACTACTTTAAAAGTACTAGAAACTTTTCAAAAAAGTGTAACTCACAAAAACTTTTTAAAAATTTATGAAACTATAGAAAAACTACTGGAAGCAATTTACTCAGTTTACGAAAATCAAAGTGCAGATGCGAACAATTCATTAGCTAAAGAAAACCCACTGACTGCCTACATGTTTGTCGGAGTTAACGGCTCTGGTAAAACAACAACTATCGCAAAACTTGCTGCGAGATTAAAAAAACAAGGCGAAAAAGTACTATTGGTCGCTGCCGATACCTTTAGAGTAGGTGCTGTTGACCAGTTAGTTGAATGGGGAAAACGCCTAGACATAGATGTATTTTCAAACCCCAACACCAAAGATGCTGGCTCAGTTTGCTTTGATGGTCTTGAAAAAGCAATTAAAGAAAAATATACCTATTGCTTAATTGACACCGCAGGACGTCTGCAAAACAAACAAAATCTAATGGCTGAACTTGCCAAAATAAAAAAGATAGTTGTCAAAAAACTAGGCAAAGAATTAAGCGAAACTATTTTGGTAGTAGACGCAAACCTGGGTCAAAATTCGTTTGAACAGGCAAAATCCTTTAAAGAAATCACCGATATTTCAGCGCTTGCTTTGACTAAAATGGACGGAACTTCTAAAGGCGGTATCATTTTTAGAATCAAAAGCGAACTTGGAATTCCAACTAAACTAATTGGAGTTGGCGAAAAGGAAAGTGATCTTTTAGACTTTGAACTTGAGCGCTATATGTCAGTTATTTTTCAGGAACTTTTTTCAAATGAAACCGCTTGCTAGTAAAGAACATTTAATTTCACTTTACTTAACTTACTCGCCTCTGCTTACCAAAACTCAGGCAGATTACTTTCATGCACATTACTTTTTAGACCATTCGCTGTCAGAAATTGCGGAAAACGAAGGTGTTTCTAGGAATGCTATTTTTCTTTCACTTAAACAAACTGAACGCAAGTTAGTTGATTTTGAAATTAAGTTGAAATTAGTTAAAAAGAATGAAAACCTACACAAAAGAATTAAGAATATATCAGATAAATATCAAATTCCATTAAAAGAGTTTGAAGATATTGAAGGAGTTTGATTATGTTTTTTTTAAAAAAACTATATACAAAAATTAAAATTCGCTGGGAAAATAGAAAAATCCGCTATTTAAAATATTGTGAGCTAGCAAAAAATAAGAAATTAAGAGGATTCTTTAGTTGGAAATTCAATAAACTTACGCCAGAAGAAAGAAAATTAGTGTATGAGTTTGATGGCGGTGAAGAGTGGTACGAATAATTTTGAGGTTTAGTTATGTCACTTGCGGATAAAATACAAATGGCCCTACGTAAAGTAACTGGCACTGCTAAGTTATACGAGGGTGATATTGAAAAAATGATGAAAGAAATTAGGCTTTCTTTATTGGAAGCCGACGTTTCTTACACAGTTGTAAAGAAATTAAGCACCGCAATTAAAGAAAAGGCACTAGGCCAAAAAATTTTAAAAGGTCTAAATCCAGGTGAGCAAGTTGTAAAAGTTGTTAAAGACGAGCTGACTGAAATAATGGGTGCAAACCCACGTCTACTTGAGTTTACCGCTAACCCTACTTTGATAATGCTAGCAGGTCTGCAAGGTTCTGGTAAAACCACAACTTGTGCTAAAATTGCTAACTTAGTTAAAACTAAAGAAGGCAAAAACCCACTGTTAGTTGCCTGCGATATCTACAGACCGGCAGCCATTGAACAACTCAAAACTCTTGGCTCTTCAATTGGCGTTAAAGTCTTTGAAAAAGGCTTAACTGACCCACTTTCAACAATTAAAGAAGCACTTACTTACGCAAAAGAAAACCTGCATGATGTGGTAATTATTGATACAGCTGGCCGTCTGCAAATTGACGACGTGCTAATGCATGAACTAAAGTCAATTCAAAGTAATTTCAAAATTAACGAAACCATATTAACACTAGACTCAATGGCTGGCCAAGAGGCTGCAAACGTTGCTAAAACCTTCATGGAAAATATTTTTGTCCAAGGTGTGGTTTTAACTAAAATTGACGGAGACTCAAGAGGTGGTGCCGTGCTTTCGGTTAAAGCAGAGTCTGGTGTGCCTATCATGTTTCAAACTTTTGGCGAAAAAATTGAGGACATTGAGGTATTTCACCCAGAACGCATTGCTAACCGTATTCTTGGCATGGGCGATTTGCTTACCTTAATTGAAAAAGCAGAAGAGAGTTTTGAAGAAAAAGAGTCAAAAAAACTAATAGATAAAATCAAAAACAACACTTTTGACTACAACGACTTACTTAAACAATTTAAGTCTATGAAAAAAATGGGATCAATCGCCAAAATTTTTTCATTTATCCCAGGGCTTTCGCAAATCAAAAAAGCCTTGAGCGAAATAGACGATGCCACTTTTTATAAATACGAACACATCATTCAGTCAATGACCAAACAAGAGCGCAAAGACCCGGACTTAATAGCCTACTCAGACACTCGTCGTATGCGAATTGCCAAGGGTTGCGGGATGCCAACTCGCGAAGTTCGCAAACTAGAACAGGCTTTTTCAAAACAAAAACAAATGATGAGACAAATTTTTGCCAATAACTTAGACTTTGACTTAAACGAAGCACCAAAAGAAGATGAACTTGCCAAAATGTTTGAAGAACTGCAAAACAAACTGATAAACGGCAAAAGTCAGGGACAGGCTAAAAAAGGTAAGGGCAAAAACAAACAAAGAAGGTGGTTTTAAATCACTATGTCTAGACTAATTTTAGTAGACGGAAACTCACTTATCTTTAGAGCCTACCACGCAACTGCTTATACTGGCGAGATTTTAAGAACATCAAAAGGTGTGCCAACCAATGCCTTGCTTGCGTTTATCAATATGTTTAAAAAAATTCTTGCCAAAAAACCCACACACATTGCAGTTACTTTTGACTTAAAAGAACCAACCTTTAGACATAAGGTGTACTCTGAATACAAAGCAGGGCGAAAAGCAGGTGATCCTGAACTTTTTGTGCAGTTTGACTCAATTAAAAGATATCTTGCCTTGCAAGGAGTTACTTGTCTTGAAAAACCAGGCTATGAGTCTGACGATATAATTGGCTCAATTTCTAAAAACTCACCTGAAATTGACGAAGTTATAATTTATTCGTCTGACCGTGATTTACTGCAACTGGTTGACACAAAAACCACTGTTGCTTTAATTAAAAAAGGAATGGGGGAAATAATTGAATACACTCCTGAGGTCATATTTGAAGAATATGGTCTTGAACCCCTTCAGTTAATTGACCTAAAAGCACTGCAAGGAGATACTTCTGACAATATCAAAGGAGTTGCTGGAATTGGAAAAGTCACCGCGCTTAAACTAATTCAAACATACGGCTCTGTTACTAATTTATACGCGCACATTTCTGAGTTAAAAGGAGCGCAAAAAACTAAGTTAGAGGCCGGCAAAGCAGATGCTGAACTTTCTTATTTTCTTGGAAAAATTTACACAGATAAGTTATTTTCAGTGGAAGCAACTCAAAAACAACCAGCAGACGAAGCAGGCTTGCAAAACTTTTTTCGTGAGTTTGAGTTAAATCAACTCTTCAGAGAAAAAGCAGTTTCAAACAACACAAGCACAACTATTCAAAGTTTTCAGTATGCAACTGAAGAAAAAGAAATCGCTCAGTTTTTAAAAACACCCGCTACCTTGTTTGCTGAGTACACAGATAAAGACGAACTAATTCACCTGGTTTTATTTAACAAAACCAATTACTTGTTTTTAAAAAAAGAACAAGTGTTTTCTAGTCCTGCATTTTTGACATTTTTAAAAAGTGAAACCAAAACTGTTGTCTTTAACTTAAAAAGATTTATCAAAGTTTTACTTAAAAACCAAATTGAGTTTAATTTTGCTAAGTTTGACTGCGCACTTTTACTTGCCTACTGCAAGGACGCAGAAAACAGCACACAATACTTTAATTTTCTTGCAAACAACGAGTTTGATGATTTAATTGAAGTGCCAAAGGCCTATGAAACTAAGTCTAGCACAGACCTTGACTTAAACATTCTTAGTAAAAAAGTTAAGTTAACCGATTTAGCCTTTACTAAGTTGCAATATGAACTTAGAGACACAAAAAGATATGAACTATACCACTCTATTGAACTTCCGCTTTCTTTGGTTCTCGCAAAAATGGAAAACACAGGAGTACTCATAGACACTGCTTACTTAAAAGAACTTAAAGCAGAGTTTGAAGTTAAGTTAGTTGAACTAAAAGCAGAAATTAACCGACTTGCAGGATACGATTTAAACCCACTTAGTCCAAAACAAATTGCTAAATTGCTATATGAAGACCTTGGACTAAAACAAACTAAAAAAACTGCAAAAGGAGCGGCTTCCACAGACTCAGAAACTTTGACTGAGTACTCAGAAGTTTACCCTATTGTAAAACTTATTTTAGAGTACCGAACTTACGCCAAAATCTTGCAAACTTACGCAGTTGGACTGCTTGAATCTGTAGACAGCGAAAATATTGTGCATACAACTTACAACCAAACTCAAACTGCAACAGGCCGACTTAGTTCCTTTAATCCAAACTTACAAAACATCCCTACGCACTCAGAACTCGGAAGTAAAATCAAAAATGCTTTTACTGCGAGAACTGGTTTTTCATTTCTTTCACTAGACTACTCACAAATTGAACTTAGAGTTTTAGCCACAATTTCTAAAGACAAAAATATGCTTTCAGATTTTTCTTTAAACAAAGATATCCACACCGCAACCGCGATGCGTATTTTTAACACAAACGAAGTAAACAAAGAACAAAGACACAAAGCCAAAGCAATTAACTTTGGACTAATTTACGGAATGTCTGCCTATGGTCTTAGCAAAGCACTTTCTTTAGACATCAAAACAGCAGATCAGTACATTAAAACTTACTTTGCAGCTTATCCTGAAGTTTTGCCACTGCAAGAAAAACAAATCCAAACCACAAAAACTAACGGATTTACCGAAACTTTATTTGGACGTAGACGTTATTTAGATCCAGAAACTCTTTATTTTCGCCGCAACCCAAAACTTTTTGAAAGGCTTGCTGTAAACTCACCAATTCAGGGAACTGCTGCCGATATTTTGAAAATTTCTATGCTAAAAATCAGTAAATTTTTAAAAGAACAGCAAGCTGAAAGCAGAATGCTTATGCAAATTCACGATGAGTTGATTTTTGAAATTAAGGAAGGAGAAGAGCATTTAATTCCTGAAATTAAAAAAATCATGACTGATTTTAATTTAAATGTTCCGCTTGTAGTTAGCGAAAGCAGCGCAAAACGCTGGATAGAGGTGTAAATTGCCTGAACTTCCTGAAGTTGAAAACGTCCGAAAATACTTAAGTCAATCTATAGTTGGCAAAAAAATTGTGACTATAGATA
>CAUUBG010000004.1:0-16686 GCA_963543345.1 uncultured Acholeplasmataceae bacterium
ATTAAAATTACAAAACGTGCAGTTTTATATAGTTATATCGGTTATAACTTCCTTACTTAAATAGAATAAATTTTTGAAATTTGGCAACTTTCCAAAACAAACATTAGTCAAATAGTCGCAAATTCTTTTAACTATTGTGTGCTTTTTTTAAATAAACTCGCTGTCTGCAGTTAAAAAGCAAAAAGCATAAAAGCCAGATTAACTTTATATAATTTTATTTACTTAATAGCCTAAATAGACCATATAGGAACAATTAGGGTGTTTTCATCCAACATTGACACTTTATCGCTTAAACAAATTATTGCAGTTTTTTTAATTTCAATTTTTTGTTTTCTAAGTTGAAAAATACCTTTTAACATATGCGTGTTAGGGTGACTATTTTTTTTAATTTCAATAGCGGACATAGAATTGTCACAATCTAAAATCAAATCGACTTCTTTTTGTTCTTTATCACGATAATAATAAAGATTAAAAGGTTCGGCTAAATTAAAATATGAACCTCTGATTTGATTAATAACATAGTTTTCTAATATCGCGCCACTTATGAAACTATCTCTTAAAATTTCGGGTGAATGGTGACTAGTTAGATAAGAAGCCACACCAGTGTCAAAAAAATAAAGTTTTGGTGACTTGATGATTCTTTTTAATAATTTGTTTGAGTATGGGTGCAGTAAAAAAATAATTTGTGACTTTTCAAGTAGGAATAGCCATCTTTTTGCTGTATCATCAGAAATATCTACATCCTGTGCAACAGAGTGGATATTTATTTCTTGTCCGATTCTACATGCAACCGCTTTGATGAAATTTCTAAATTTAAAATTATCCTTTATGTTGATTTCGTCTTTTATATCTCTATACAAATAAGTTTAAATATAACTTTCAAAAAAAATTTTTCTGTCTGTTATTTTTTTGCTAACTATCGCAGGCAAACCACCAAAGAAAATACGCGAAAATATTTCATTTATATCAGCTTTTTTAAGCAAAATGGACTTGTTATTAAGTTTTGGAAAATCTAACTCAAACTTGTTTAATTTTATATTATTAAACGCTTCGTTTTGAGTCAATCCAGTCATTTTTAGTATGGCAACCCTACCAGCAAGAGATTCTTGTGCAAGTTTCATTAGCGCAAAAGATTGAGATCCAGTTAGCCAAAAACTTCCAGGTTTTGCACCATTGTCAACCGCGATTTTTATATAACTAAAAAGTATAGGTGCGTATTGAACTTCATCAATTAAAATAGGCGGGCTATAAATTTGTAAAAATAAAGCCGGGTCTTTTAAAGCGAGTTCTCTGTCTTGTAGATTGTCAAGAGTAACCTTTTTTCTCATATGTTCGAGTTTTTCTAACATAGTAGTTTTTCCTACTTGTCTTGGACCTGTCAATAATAAACAAGCGTATTGCTTACTGATACTAATAATTTTTTCCTCTATATCTCTTTTGATATATAGCATATACAGCCTCCTATATAAATATTGACCAAAATACGATACAATCTTATTTTAGTCAATAATTGAAACTTTGTCAATGTCATACAAAAGCTTTTTTAATTTAATGTTAGCGTGGTATCCTTTTTATGTAGATATACTTGTGAGGTAATGAATGAAAAAAACAAATTTAATGTGCAGCCAATGCCTTCAGAGAAACTATCAAGTTGCAGTTGGCAATAAAAGAATTGAAATCAAAAAATACTGCCCTAAATGCAACTCTCATACTTTGCATAAAGAAAATAAATGATAACAAAAAGAAACAAAACTACTCAGTTTAAGTGTGGTAGTTTACTAATGGGTGGAAATAACAATGTCTACATTCAATCCATGACTACTACCAAAACTAAAGATGTGGAAAACACTGTCAAGCAGATTAAAGAATTAGAACTGGCAGGTTGTCAAATTATTAGAGTAGCGGTTTTAGACGAAACTGACGCTAATTCTATTAAAGAAATTAAGAAGCAAATCAATATTCCTTTAGTTGCAGATATTCATTTTGACTATCGTCTGGCTTTAATTGCAATTGAAAATGGTGTTGATAAAATCAGAATTAATCCTGGAAACATTGTAAATAAAAACCACATTAAAGAAATCGTTGATGCTTGCAAAGCAAAAGGAATTGGTATTAGAATTGGACTAAACTCAGGCTCCTTGCCAAATTCTTTACCTGCAACTGCTGAAAACTTTATTAAAGTAATGAAAAAAGAAGTAAAAATGCTTGAAGAATTTGGTTTTACCGATATTTGCCTATCTTTAAAGGCTACTTCTGTTTTAACTACTATTGAGTGTTATGAACTAGCTGCAAAAACTTTTAAATATCCACTGCATATCGGAGTTACCGAAGCAGGCACACTAATCGGCGGCACAGTTAAAAGCAGTTCAGCACTTTCTGTGCTTTTACTTAAAGGTATTGGCAATACCATTAGAGTGTCTTTGACCGAAAATCCAGTTTTAGAAATTAAAGTTGCCAAAGAAATTCTAAAGTGTTTAGGAATTAAAAAAGATGGTGTAGACTTTGTTAGTTGCCCAACATGCGGACGTTTAGAATATGATATGGAAGATATTGCTAAACGAGTTGAAAGTTTTTGCGATACTTTAAATAAAAAGATAAAAGTTGCTGTTATGGGTTGTACTGTAAATGGTCCTGGAGAAGCTAGAGATTCAGACATCGGGATATGCGGAAACAAAGATAGTGTTTTAATTTTTAAGAAAGGTAAAGTGTTTAAAAAAGTTAGACCAGAAGAAGCATACAATGAACTTACTGGAATTATTAAAAATGAATTTTAATAATTTTTATTTTTTTAATCATATTATTTGATTTTAAAATTGGAATACATATAATTAAGTTAAGGATCAGGTCAGAAGCGTACGGCGCACTGACCATTTTTATTTAATATGAAAAGTTTTAAAACATTGGAAGAACAACTTGAAATGCTTAAAAAGAAAAACATTGTTGTTAATTCAGATGATGAAGTAATGGAATTTTTGTCAAGAGAAAATTATTACAACATAATTAACGGATACAAAGATTTGTTTCTGGTAAAAGACAAATTAAAAAAAGTAAAAAATACTGAAGAATTTGCAGAAGGGACTAATTTTGAGCATCTAAAATGTATTTTCTTATTTGATAGAGAATTAAGGTCAATTTTCTTAAAATATTTGCTTGTTTTTGAAAATCACTTCAAAACAATATTGTCTTATGAGTTTTCAAAAAAATACCCAGAAAGAGATTCCTATCTTGATAGAGAAAACTTTTACGATGATAAAAAAGAAGTTTTAAATGTTTTTGTATCGCTCGCAAGAACCTTAAAAGATAAAATGGAAATAGACGGACCAGTAAAACATTACATGAACGAACATAGATATGTCCCTTTATGGGTGTTTGTAAATTATTTAACTTTAGGTAATGTTTCTCATCTTTATAAAATATTAAAGCCGAAAGATAAAGAAATAATTTGCCGTAGATTCTCTCAAAATTACAATAAAAATTACCAACCAATCGCCAAGTTTAAGATGGAAGATACATTTTTAGTTTCAGGGATAAAAATTTTCAACATAATAAGAAATGTGTGTGCTCACGATGAAAGGTTATATAACATTAAATTCTCAAATACAAAAGTGATTAAGCTGGAGAAATTTTTAAAATTTAAATATTTAAACAACTACAGATTAATCGCGGCTATCGTTTATATGAAGTTTTTATTACCTAAAGAATACTTTGATAACTTTTATAACGATCTTTTTTTGCTTTTTGATAATTATAAAGAAAAATTACCAAAACAAATAATAAATGACATACTAATAGAAATGGGTATAAATATCGTAGATCTTACAAAACTTAAATAGTATAGCTAAAAGCCACTCAACTTTATAGAGTGGCTTTTATTATTTATTTATATCCTAAACCAACTGCTTTTTTAGCTTTTGCGTAGTTTTCTTTTGCTAGTTTTTCAGCAAATTTTTTGCCACTTTCCAGAGTTTCAATCAACGCTTTTGAGTTAACAAGTTTTTCTATATTTTCGCCTAACGGAACGATTTCATGAATTAAAAGTTCGGCAAGATCCAGTTTGAATTCTGCGTAAGTTTTTGCGTCTCTATATTTAGTTTCAATGTCTTTAATAGATAAATTAGTCAGAGCTGCATATATATTGATTAAATTAGAAATTGCGGGTTTCTTATCTATATCAAAATAAATTTTTGCTTCTGAATCTGTAACGGCAGATTTGATTTTTTTAAGTATGGAATCTTTAGAATCTGAAAGTAAAATATAAGATTTTGGGTTTTCAGAACTCTTAGACATTTTTGTGAAAGGGTCTTGTAAGGACATTATACGGCGTGTATGTTTATTGATTTCATATTTAGGTATTTTAAAAGTTTCACCATACATTTTATTAAAACGCTTTGCTAAAGTTTCGGTTAACTCCATATGTTGTTTCTGGTCTTCACCAATTGGCACAATGTCTGCGTTGTAAAGCAAGATGTCTGCTGCCATTAGAGCAGGATAGGTAAACAATGAACTTCTAATATTTTTAGAGTTAGCGGATTTTTCTTTAAATTGAATCATTCTACTAAGCTCACCAAAATAAGCAGTAGATTCCATTAAAAACCCAAGCGCTGCGTGTTCATTAATTTCAGATTGCACAAAAATGTGAGTATGGTTTTTGTCAAAGTCAAGTGCTGAATAGCAAGCGGCTATTCTTAAAATATTTTCTCTCAGTTCTTTTGGGTCAATCGGCAAAGTTGTGGCGTGTAGGTCTGCAATAAAAATCAAAAGTTCTGAGTCTGGATTCGCCTGAACAACCGCTTTTAGGTTTTTAAGCGCGCCTAAATAATTGCCAAGAGTTAGGCTTCCGGTTGGTTTAATTGCTGTTAAAATAATTTTTCTATTTTTGTCCATATGAAAATCCTTTGACAACTTTTGTCTCTATTTTAGAAACCCCTCTAATAACTTCTCCATCAACTTGTGCAGTTTTAGTGTTTTCGATTTCTATTGTGATTTCTTTGCCTTTAAAAATTTTAACAAATCTTTTAAATACTGTGTGCCAACCTAAATAAATAAACGGAAACAGTAAAAGTAAAAGTAATCTTGAGCGAATTGCTACTAAAATCAAATAAAGAAAATCTTCTCTTTTAGCCATTGGTGCGATTTTCATGCCACCGCCAAAATAAGGGCCGTGCATGACGGAAGCCAAAAAACAGTTTTTGTGTTCGCTAGGCGCACCATCTACAGATACTTTTGCTGAAAATGGTTTATATCTAAAAAAAGTAGCGATAGTGACTTTAGCAAAAGTGCTTTTGATTTTGTATGCTCGCATGTTATCTAGACGTCTGCAAATTTCTCCGTCTATACCAATTCCAACACCGTTTAAAAATAAGAAGGTTTCATCGCCTATCTTAGCCTGCCCAAAATACTTTAAATTTGCCTTAAAATCAACTGCTTTAGTTTTATCTTTAAAGCCACGCAGAAAGTCATTGCCGGTTCCACCGCGTGCAACTAACACTGTAGCTTTAACTTGAGTTAAATTAACTGAGTTTACAATTTTATTTAAAGTGCCATCTCCGCCAAATATCAAAATCACGTCTCTTTTGGAAAAAGACTTAAAATACTTTTCAATATCGGAAAGCGCGAGTATTGAGTTTAAAGTAGCGTTATCTTGATTTTCTAAATAAAACTTATGGGCTTTTTTGTAGTTTTTAGAAAGTGGATTGTAAATAATTCTATACATTAAAAGTTAATTAAATTGCAAAAGCACTAAATTGTTTTTTGCCACGTTTAATTACAAAATATTTTTTAAAAGCTGGTTTTAAATCACTTAGTTTAAGTTCAAGGCCGGTGATTTTCTCTGAATTTACAGAAATAGAGCCGGCTTGCATAAACTCACGAGCCTCACGTTTAGATTTCGCTAAGTTAAGTGAAACCAAAACATCTAAAATGCTTGCGTCTTTTTCAAACTTTTGTTTACCAAACGCAGAGTATAGCATTTTATATTCGTTTTCGCCAAGATCTACAAGTGCTCCTTTAAATAAAGCGTCTGTAATTCTTTTGGCAGAGTTTAGTGCATCTTTGCCATGAACAAACTCACAAACAAATTCAGCTAATTTAGTTTGTGCAAGTCGTTTTTCGGGTTCTTGTTTGACAGACAGCGCTAGTTCCTCAATTTCTTTCACAGGAAGTAGAGTAAGTAGTTTTAAATACTCAACTATCATTTTGTCTTCAACATTTAAAAAGTATTGATACAGGGTGTATGGTGAAGTTAAGTTTTCGTCTAACCAAAGCGCGCCGCTTTCAGATTTACCAAACTTAGTACCGTCTGCTTTTAAAAGTAGTGGTGAAGAAAGTCCAAGTGCATCGTTTTCGCCTTCTAGTTTGCGTATCAGCTCAAGCCCGGCGGTGATATTTCCCCATTGCTCAGAGCCACCAAACTGAATCTTGCAGTCATAGTTTTTATAAAGATAGTGAAAGTCAATAGACTGAAGTAGTAGATACGAAAACTCAGTGTAAGAAATTCCGGTTTCCAGACGTCTTTTAATTACATCTTTTTCCAGCATATAGTTAATTCCGAAGTTTTTACCAAAATCTCTTAAAAACTCAATAATTGAAAGTTTAGACAACCAGGTTGAGTTATTTACAAAAATTACCTTGTCTGACTTTAAGATCTTTTTAACTTGCTTTTCAATTGAGTCAACATTCTTTTTAACTTCATCATTTGAAAGAATGTGGCGTTCACCATTGGGTTTAGGGTCACCAATTGCTCCAGTTGTCCCACCAATTAAGCAAATCGGAATCAAGCCTCTTTCTTCAAGTAGTTTGATTCTAATAATTTGGACTAAATGCCCACAAGTTAAGGAACTTCCAGTTGGGTCAAATCCAATGTAGAACTTAGTGCCTGGCACTAAGTTTTTTTCAGCAAGTTCTAAAGAAGAGCAGTCTTTAACCATTCCCCTCCATTTAAGTTCTTCAAGTAAATTCATAAATTACCTACTACTTTCTCTTTCAATCAGTTCATATTCAACGAAAGTTTGCGTCTTATCTATTTTAACATTTTCAATTAACTGAGTTAAGTAAATTAAGGCCTGCTCTCCTAAACGGTAATTAGAATAAGAAATTGAAGTTAGTTGAGGGGTAAAAAGTTTGCAAAAGTTAGTGTTTTGCATACAAACAACTCGGTAGTCAGTACCACATTTTAAGTTTTTTTGTCTAAGTAAATTAATGACTTTAAGTGCAGCAATGTCTCTGGTTGCAACAATTGCTTCAATTTTGTTTTCTTCAAAAAATGACAAAAACTCATGTTCATCAATTTCTTCTGGATCCATTCTAAAAATATAGGGCTTTAAGTTGTATGCTTGAATAGTTTCTAAATACCCGCTTTCTTTTTCTAAATTAGAAAAGTAAGTGATTTTAGAAGTTAAAAATAAAATTCTTTTCGTGTTTTTTTCAATTAAGTGTCTAGTTGCAGTTGCAACTGCCTTTTTAAAGTCTAGGGCTGTAAAAGTTACGCCTGGCAACTTAACTGCTGTGTTAATAAAAGTAAATGGAAAATTAGCATTTAACAAAGGTTTGGTAAATGCTTCAATTTGTTCGTTTGTGATGTGCTCATCTAAAAAAATAATTCCATCAATTTTTTCGGCTAAAACCGATAAAATAAAAGCCTCATAGTTATTTTTAGACTTATATGAAAAAATGCGGATTGTGTATTTTTGGTTAGCAGCAGCATCTAAAATTCCAGAGATTAGTCTGGATATTGAAGGTCTAGAAACTTCAGATAAAATTAGGGCGATATTGCGTGAGTTTTGCGATGCCAAAGAAGCCGCTACCTTGTTTGGGAAATATTGCATTTCTTTAATAATCTTCCAAACTTTTTCGTGGGTTTTAGAACTAACCTTGTTTGATTTAGCTAAAACTCTGGAAACCGTTGCAATAGATACGTTGGCTTTTTTGGCAATGTCGTAGATTGTGTGTTTTTTAGACATAAGTTGTTCCTTTGCGTTGAAATTAGGGTTTTATATGAAAGTATAACCCGATGCGTAGACATCGGGTTATTTTGTGAAAACAATTTTATATTAGTAATAAACTTTAATTTCTTTAATATTAAAACGGTGGTGAGAATTATCTTTAGGTTTTTCTGTGGCTGAAAGTTTTAAACGAAGAGCGTCTGTTGATTCACCAATTTCAAGCGAATATGTTTTTCCATCAAATTCATTAATATCAGTGATTTCTTTAGCAGTTTTCCACTCGCCGTTAACTCTATATTGAATTTCTAATTTTTGGAATTTATTGGTATTTGATTTATTAGTCCATTTCTCCATAAAAAACTCAATTTTAGATTTAGAAGCTGTTTTGCCTAATTCCATTTCAATATAACTGAAGGTGTCGTTATCGTTTTTTGCCACTGTAAATCCAGTTTTTCCAGAAGAAGCACTAACGCCTTTAAATTTTAGTATATCATCTGCGCCAGTTATTTGGTTTTTAACTTTTTGAGTTCGCACCTTATAACCACTACCTGCTGGTGATTTAGTAAAATCGTAGTGTTTAGTCAGTTTCATGCTGCTTGGATCTTCTGGTTTTGTACCTTGGGTAATTAATTTCACTAATTCTTCAACAAGTTTTTTAAGAGCCTCTAGTTGTTCAGCCTGTTGTTTAGTGTATCCTTCTTCCCATTTTTCTAGTTTTACTTTTGCAACTGGGTTGTAAGCATCGTTAAACTCAGTTCTTTTAGCTTGGTCTGCTTTGACGTATTTGCCGGAAACTTGATCTGGTTCTTTGTTATCAAAAGGCAAATCTTTAATTTCTTTTGCTTTATCTAAAACTCTTTCAGCCTCGTCTTTTAACGAGTTTTGTTCACCAGTTTTAACTAAATTTTGATATTTTTGGACAAGTGCTTTAAAATTGTTAAACTCAGCTTGCAGTTCCTTGCTTGCCATATCAAATTTATGTTCGTTTAGTTTTTCTTGAATATCTTCAATTTGAGCCTTAAGTTCATTTAATTGTTTTTGAGATGCGTGAACATATTGTTTGCCTTTTTTAACTTCGCTAGGAATACGACTAATCCATTCAAGTTGAGTAAGTTGGATGGCGTTTTTAACAGTAGTCTCGACATCTTTTGTGATGTATTTAACATCTTCTAGTTCTTTAGTTCCTTCTGTTACTAGTTTTTTAACTTCATCTAGTTTATTTTTTAACTCTTCGTATTTTGCTTTTTCTTCGCTTGTCGGCACACGGTCAAAAGTGTATTTAGAAACCATTTGGTAAAGTGTGTTTAATTCTTGTTTTTTTGAATCTGCAGCTTTAATGTATTTAGTTCCTTCATCAAACTCACTTGCGTCTTTTTCAGACCAAGTCATAGCAAGCAAACTTTTTGCTGAGGCTAAAACCTTTTGGGCTTGGCTGTTGCTGATGTAGCCTTCTTGACGAGTACCCTTAGTGATTTTTCCTAAAAGTTGAGTGACTTGCTCTTTAAGAATTTTATATTCTTTAAGTTCATTTTTAGATAGGTTTTGAGAGTCAGCAGATTTTAGTCTATTCAAGCGTTCAACAAATTTATCTTTTTTAGTAGATGCACGAACATACTCTTTGTCTTTTTCAACCATTTCAGGCGCTTTGTTGAAAAAATCTAGTGCTGCTAATTTTTCGCCGTCTGCAATTATTTTGTCAAACTCGGCTTTGTCTACTTTATTTGAAGGATTTGGCTGACTTTCGTCTTTTTTAAGAACAGTGATTGTAAATGTTTTTTTAGCATCTTCAATTTGTGCAGTAATAGATACAACTTCGTCTTTATCTTGACGGGCAACTAAAACTTTTCCGTCTTCATCAATTTGCACAACCTTGTCATTTGAAGATTGCCATTGGATTTTAAATTTATCAATCTTGGTTGGAACTGTAAAATCTGACTTTACAGTGTCTTTGGTTTCACCTTGTGCGAATTGCAATTCAACACCTTTAATAATTTTGTGTGGATCTGCTTTTTTACATGCAAAAGTAAAACCAAAAATTAGTGCTGCTAAGATGAAAAAGAAACTAGTTTTAAGTGCTTTCATATATACTCCCTTAAAGACTAAATGTCTTTCAAATACATAAAAATTATACAACAAAATTTTAAAAATGTAAACGCTTACATTAAGGGAATTAAAAATGGGACCATCCTTGGTCCCATTTTGTCTGTGTTTATTAAGAAATTACAAAACTTGTAGTTGGTGTGAATCTTAACTGACCTTTAACTTTTACTAAAAATAAACCTTCAAAGGTTTTGTTGATATCTTTTTTACCTTCAAGTTCTTTAAGTTTGTTATAAATTAGTTTCTTTTTTAATCTTCCTTCAGACCTTCCATCGTATTTGATTTCATACTCAGTATCGCCGATTGAAACTCTAACGGTTATATATGCGTATTCTTTGCCTTTATTTGCTTTTGTTTCTTCTTTATATTCTTTGATTTGAGCATCAAATTTGACGATTTTATTTTCGTGTGTGTTAACCTCGCTAGCAGGGCGGTTAGAAATATCTACCACGCGAAAAGTATCGTTCAATTTAGTAAACACAGGCTTAGGGGTTTTTGCAATTTCTTTGCCGTATTGACTTTCGTCAACTACCGCCTTCATGCTTACTTTATCGCCGGTTTTAATACCTTTTGCGTAGATAAAAGTTAAGTTTAAAGCATTTCCGTCGCCGTCAATGATTTTGTTGTAGCCACCAACATTTACGTAGTATCCTTCAACATGAATCTTTGTACCTTTTGGCTTCTCTGCAGCCTCTCTGATACTCATTTTTTTGTAATCATCTTGAGGTGTTGGTTGCGGTGTTGGTGTAGGATTTGGTTTTGGAGTGGTTTTGCACGCAAACATAAATCCAGCTGATAACACTAATACAAGTGCTAATGTGATTTTTTTAAAAATTCCCATTTTTCCTCCTTTTTTAAAAACTTCACAAATAGTATAGACTATCGATTTTAAAAATTCAATCAATATCGGTCATAAATGTAAGCGTTTTCACATCCAGTGTTTCAATATCCGAACAATCTTTAAGCGAGTTTAAACTTTCGCTTGTCTTAACTTTAATTTCTGCGTAAATTTTGTCTTTGTATATATACTTGATTTCAATATGCTTCAAAGCAGAAACAAGGTTAAGCACTTTTTCTTTTGCACTGTAGTTGAATCTAAAAGTAGCAAGTGTGTAGTTCTCTTTTTTAACTTTTTTAATTTTTTTAATTGCTTCAACTGAAAGACTTTTATAAGTTCTAGTTAAGGCGGTTAATCCTAACTTAATTCCACCGTAGAAACGAATGATAATAATAGCAAAATCAGTAATATCTAGATTTTTAATAGTTGTATAAATTTGGAAACCAGCGCTACCTCCGGGTTCTTTGTCATCGCTGAACTTAAAGCTTTGCTTAATTTTATATGCATATACATAGTGAGTAGCATTAGGGTACTGCTTTTTGATTTCTGCTAACTTATGTTCAAAGTCAGCAGTAGTGTCTGTCTTTATAACTAAGGTGTGAAAGACAGATTTTTTAATTTCTGTTGTAAACTCTACGTTGTTTTTTAATAAATACACCAATCTCTCCCTGTACACTGTGCTAAAATTACCTAAAGAGGTTTTTTAAATGAAAGAAAAACAAATTTCTCTAACTGCTCTTTATTTATATCTTACAACAGTGCTTGCTGCCAGTGCAAGTGCGGTGTTGTTGAGTGCATTTAACTTAATTAAGGCAAATGCTGCTGACTTAAAACCAGAAATTCAGTCATCTGCTCAACTTTCTTTGATTTTAACCACAGCGTCAATTATGTTGATCGTGGCGATTGTTTCAGCGTTTGCATATTTAATTTTTTATGTACTTACTTATATAAAAAATAACCAAATTACTAAAAAGTTTGACTATGCTTGTTTCTTAATTGGTTTTTTTATTCCTATATTTGCGCTTGTCTTTATTGTCAAAGTTGGCCTTTTGCAAAACAAATGCCTTTGCAAAAAAAGATGTAATGCAGAAAGCACTCAAAATTAACGTAAAAAATCAAATTGACTTAAAAAACCCCATAATTATGGGGGCTTTTTATATTTTAAGAAAACTGGAAGAAGCCGGATATTCTGCATACATTGTAGGTGGATTTGTTCGAGACTTAGTTTGTGGGTTTAAAAACTTAAGTACAGATATTGACATCACCACAAGTGCTGAACCACATGAGATTAAAAAAGTATTTAAGCACACTTTTGACAAAGGTATTAAATACGGTACGGTTGGTGTGCTAATTGAAGGAGTAGCCTACGACGTGACGACTTACCGAAGCGAAAAAGACTACCAAGACAACAGACATCCTGAAAGCGTTGTTTTTACCAAAGAAATTAATGAAGATTTGGTCAGAAGAGACTTTACGATAAATTCGTTAATCTTGGATAAAAACTACATGGTTTCGGACTATGTCGGCGGACTTTTGGATATCAAAAACAAGCAAATTCAAACAATTGGTTCACCAGACTGTCGTTTCAAAGAAGACGCACTTAGACTAATTCGCCTCATTTACTTTCAAACAAAACTGGGTTTTTCAATAGAATCTAACACAAAAGTAAGTTTGAATAACTTAAGTAATTTAGTTAAAAAAATTCACCCTGAACGCATAACAAGCGAGTTTACCAAGGTTTTTTTAAATGGATATTTTCGTGAGTTTATCAATAATTTACGCGAAACTAAGATGTTTGATATAATTATTAGGCGTAAGTTTACTAGCAATCTGCTAAATGGTTTTACTGCCTGTTTAAATGTAGATGAGATGTTGACTTTTTTGTATTTCTTTGAAAAACAAGAAAACCCATATTTTATCTATACAAACAAAGTTAAAAACCAAATTAAATTTATCAAAAAGATTGTTGAAAACAAGTATCTTGAAAAAGATATGCGTGTAAACTTAATTCGCTTTCAAACAGAGACTATAGACCTTGCTTTAAAAATTGCTAAATATTTTTACTACCATGACTACTGCCGAAATGAAGTTATCCAAGATGTTTCAAGATATATTGAGGCTGAAAAATATGTTAAAAGTAAAAATATCAACTACGAGATACTATTTAAAAATAAAGTAAAGGTTGAATATGGTGAACTTATTTTGAAGTTAGTCAAAAAAGTGGCCGATGAAGGATACCTGCTGAATGAAATTAATTAAAAAAACAAATCTAAGACTTAAAAATTTTGGTTTTTTTGCTTTCTTAAAAAGACACACAATAAAGTTGCTTTTCTATATTTTAGTTGTTGCAAATAATAATTATAACTATTAAAATAGTCACTTTCTTTTAACAATTGAAATAAACCTGGAAACTCAATGAAAGGATTTGAGTTGCCTTGATATTTTAAAATTATTTTATTTCGTCTCTTTTCAAATTCAGAAATTGGGGTTTCTACACCCCATTTTTTAATTTCTGAAAGCGAACCCATGACGGTGGAAACTCGGCTGTTGTTTAGGTTTTCAAAATCAATTAGTTTGAGTTCTGGGTAAATTAAAGCCATGTAAAAAAGAATACGTGCAACTTCGCCGCTTGAGTTTTTAGACGGCCAAAATTGTTGGTTTTTTAAGGTATATCTAAAAGGGTTTGTTAAATTTGGGTGCTCGCTAAAAAAATAGTTTGACCTAAACTGATTGACTTTAGCAGTAGAAAGTCTAAGGTTGTGCAAATCTGTTCTGATGTCGCGATCGCTTTGCTGAACTCTTTTCAAGCCAAGGCGAGAGTTTGGCCAAACATGTTCTTTGTTGAGTTCCTTGCCGTTCCAAACTGCAGGACATAGTTTGTTGTCATAAATTGTGGTAATTTGCGTAAGGTCATCAATTGACTTGTCTGAGTTAATTAACACACCTTGACATTGACTGTAGGCAAGATAAGTGAGCGGCTTGAAGTTTTCTTTTAGTGAAGCGATTAAAGAGGAAATCTCTGCTTTACTTTTGGGATTTATTTTTTCAAGCACAATGTTGTTATTGACGTTGTTTTCTTCGCATAGATACGGCAAATACTGATAAGTCGTGTATTTTTGTTGGTTGATAGATATATGTTTGGTTTTTATAAATATGAGTTCTCCTACCATATAATTATCTTTTTCTGGATACAACTTTACGCTTTCAAAGTTCTGGAAATTAGCCGAAACTTTGCCAAAATACGCTTGTTTTGAAAACGCATAAATGAGTTTTTCAACTTCTTTTTTATACCCAGATTCAATTGCTTTACTTTGTTTAAACTGAGTAAAAGTGTTTAAGAAATTTGAGTCAAAATTATAATATTTGAGTTTTTCAATTGCTGTTATTATTTTTGTTTTTTCGCTTAATAAAGCGTTTTTATAGCCCTTGATTTCTAAAATAAAGTCTTTTTTATGGTCAGCGATTTCAGCGGTTAACTTAACTTTGGTGTCTAAAAATGGTTGAGCAACACTTCCGGTTTTTAAATCAATTAACTGACTATTTGAATACCACTTTACAGTTTTGCCAAGATAGAGTTTCGGCAAATAAACTTTGGTTAAAATTTCGTTTTCAAAACTTTGTTCAATTCCGAGTCCTGAGGTTGGATTGCTTTTATTTTCAACACTTTTTAGCAATAAAAAAACAACAACCACAGAGATTGCTATAAACAAAAGTGTAGCCTCGGCTACATTGAAAAATTGACTTCTTCTCCTTTTGTCAACAATTTCAATGGTGTTGTTCATTTACAAATTATTTTAATTTACTAGTAGTTTAAATTTTTAGAAGTTCTTGGGAAAGGCACAACATCGCGAATATTTTCAATACCAGTTATAAACATGACAAGTCGTTCAAATCCAAGTCCAAAACCAGCAGACTGAGTGCCACCATGTCTTCTTAAATCCAGATACCATTTAAGTAGTTCAATGTCCATTTTTAGTTCTTGCATACGAGCAAGTAATTTGTTGTAGTCATCCTCTCGCTGAGATCCGCCAATTAACTCACCAGACTTTGCAACAAGCAAATCACAGGCTGCCACGGTTTTGTTGTCATCGTTTTGTTTCATGTAAAATGCTTTGATTTCTTTTGGCCAGTTGTAGATAAAAACAGGCGACTTAAAATGAACATCTGTTAAGTATTTCTCATGTTCAGTAAATATATCTTGACCATGCTTTGGTTCATTTTCAAACTTAACTTTGGCTTTCTTTAAAATATCTATAGCCTCGGCGTGTGTAACTCTTGCAAAAGGTTTTACTTTAACTTCAGTTAATCTGTCAATTAAACCAGGCTCTACAAATTTATTGAAAAGTTCTAATTCTGGTTTTAATTTCAAAAACGCCTCATTTACTAAAAACTTAACCATTTCCTCGGCTAAAGCCATGTCTTTTTCAAGGTCAAAGAAAGCAACTTCAGGCTCTACCATCCAAAACTCCGCAGCGTGTTTAGGGGTGTTTGACTTTTCCGCTCTAAATGTAGGTCCAAAAGTATAGACTCTTTGAAAAGCCTGAGCATATGCCTCGGCGTGTAGTTGTCCAGTTACAGTTAAGTTAGCCTTCTTTTCAAAAAAATCTTTTTTATAGTCATTTTGTCCGGGCTTTAGTGTAGAGACTACAAACATCTCACCAGCACCTTCTCCATCATTTGAAGTTATGATTGGCGAGTTTAGGTAAATAAAACCTTTGTTCTGAAAGAAAGTGTGAATTGCATGCGCTAGCACTGAGCGAGTTCTGAAAACTGCGTTAAATAAGTTAGTGCGGGCTCTTAACTCCAAGTGCTCTCGCAAAAACTCCCTGGTGTGTCTTTTGGGTTGAATTGGATAATCCGGATCTGTGTTTTTAATAATTTTGACTTCAGTTGCTTTTATTTCAAAACTTTGCGCACGGTCTGGAGTGAGAACTACCACACCAGTGACAGAAATAGATGCTCCTGAGTTTAACTTAGCGACATCTGAAAAATTACTTAAACCAGCCTCGTAAATCACTTGGATGTTTTCAAGTCTAAGCCCATCGTTTAAAGCAATAAACCCAAACTCTTTTTGGTCACGATTAGTTTTAACCCAACCATTTAAAGTAACTTCCTTACCAGCATACTTTTGAAAGTTTGTGGCTAAAATTTGTGAATCTATTAACATATACACTCCTTTTTTTATTTACAGTGTCAATATAGTTCTTCAAGTATATAAAAATTACTTAAAAACTAATCTTCTTGCTCTTGGCTAGGTTTTTTGTTTTCAACAAAAGAGATTGTCAAAACTCGGTCTTTACCTTCACCGTGTGAATGGGTTTGGATTTTTTTCCAGTCACTTAGTTTTTCGTGAATTATGTGTCGCTCATATGAGTTTAGGTTTTTAAGTTCTACAGACGCCTTGCTTCCCAAGACTTTTTTGGCTTCTTTGGTTGCTAAAATTTCTAAAATGGTTTTGCGTTTAGCAAGGTAGCCAGAAATGTCTAAAACAACTTCAGTTTGCTCTTCGCAAAACTGTTTAGTTGCAATTTTTGTCAAAACAGCCAAAGAGTGTAAAGTATTGCCGCGGTTCCCGATTAAAAAAGCGTTTTCTGAAGTCTCTAAATTAAAGACAATTAGTTTGCCTTGTTCAAGAGTTCTAAACTCAATTTTAAGGTCAATGTCAAGAGTTCTAAAGATGTTTTCCAAATACTCTTTAGCAATTAAAGCAGGCGATTGTTTGACAAAAACGTTAAAAGTGTCAGGAGTAGTTGGGATAGCTTTGAGTTGAGTTGGGCTACACAAAAGTTCTTTGGCAGCAATTTTTAT
>CAUUBG010000005.1:0-14812 GCA_963543345.1 uncultured Acholeplasmataceae bacterium
TCACAAAAAGAAACGTAAATAGGCTTTCCAAATTCATCAAACCGCAAATTAGATGACTATTTAATTTACCAAGAAAAGCCACACAAAACATTATTTAAACGCTGTGTAAAATCTTTAATAAATTACAAATAATTTCACATACTTCATTTTCTTGAAATTTTGTAATTAAAATATTTACTTTAAGTAAATAAAGGACTTTTTATACTTTTATTTCTTTATAAGTTAATCCTATGAAAAGTCACAGAAATTTAAAATAATTAAGTAAAAAAAGGAGCAATATGGAAAACTTTTTAAAACCAATTGAAGAAATTAAAGAAAACCTAGACACTAACCTTAAGTCTGGTTTAACTCAAGTAGAAGCAAACACTAGACTTGAACAAAATGGATTAAACGAGTTTGCAAAAGAAAAAAAACGTTCATTTTTCTTTAGACTGCTTCTGCAGTTTAAAGACTTTATGGTCATAATTTTAATTTTAGCTGCAGTGCTTTCTTTTGTAGTTGGCCAATTTTTAGAAGGCGGGGTGATTGCAGCAATTGTAGTTTTCAACGCTTTACTTGGCTTACTCCAAGAAATGAAGGCTGAGAAGTCTCTGGATGCCATTAAAAAACTGAACCAACCACATGCAACTGTGATAAGAGATGGCAAAATCAAGCAAATTGAGTCAACAAATTTAGTAGTTGGTGATATTGTAGTTTTAAAAGCAGGAGACATAGTTCCTGCAGACATTCGTTTATTTGAGTGTTTTTCTTTAAAAGTAGATGAATCTAGTTTAACCGGTGAAACTTTGCCAGTTTTAAAAAACGCCTCTGTTTTAATTGACCCAAGAACTCCTTTAGCCGACCGCATAAATATGTGCTTTTCTTCAACTGTAGTCACATATGGTCGTGCTATTGGCGTAGTTACAGAAACCGCAATGAAAACAGAAATCGGTAAAATTGCAAGTGCTCTAAAGTCAGCAAAGTCTGAAGAAACGCCACTGCAAAAACAAATTTCTAGACTAGGAAAATTTCTTGGGCTAGCCGCTGTTCTGTTGTGTTTAGTGATATTTGTGGTAAACATTACAGAGGCCTATATTTTTTCTAAAACTACAGTTAGCGCACAAAAATGGTTGAGTTTGTTGATTCTTGCCTCTACTATTGCGGTGGCCGCAATTCCAGAAGGTCTACCTGCCATTATCACAATAATTCTGGCAACCGGAATGCAAAGACTATCGCGTCGTGGGGCTATTTTAAAGACTTTAACTTCAGTTGAAACGCTGGGTGCGACTTCAGTAATTTGCAGTGATAAAACCGGAACTTTGACTAAAAATAAAATGACTGTTAAAAAACTTTGGCAAAAAGGAAAAATTTATTTAGCCGAAGAACCTGAGTTATCTAATCTCAGTTTAACTCAGTTGATTGAGTTTGCTGCAGTTTCAAATGATTCCGAAATTATAGATGGTTGTGTTGTTGGCGACCCTACCGAAAGTTGTTTGGTAGAACTTGCACAAAACAACGGAATTAACTTTACAACTCTTACACAAAAGTACCCACGAATAGCAGAACTGGCCTTTGACTCTGAGCGTAAATTGATGTCAACAGTTCATCAAATCAAAGGCAAAAAAATCTTGATTGTCAAAGGCGCTCCGGAGGTTTTACTTAAACGTTGCACTAATACTGCGGAAGTTGAAGCTGCAAAACCTGCTATTTCTGCGCTTGCAAACGAGGCATATCGAGTACTTGCAGTTGCTTTTAAAGAAACCGACATTAACAGTACATACACTACAGACGAAGAAAACAACCTTACTTTCTTAGGTTTAATTGCTATGCAAGACCCACCTCGCGAAGAAGTAAAAGTTGCTATTGAAAACGCAAAACTAGCTGGTATTCAAACGATTATGATAACTGGCGACAACGTACAAACTGCAAAGGCTATTGCCAAAGATTTAAAAATAATTGAGTCTGATACAGATCTGGCGATTAGTGGTGTTGAGTTAGACGAAATGTCAGATAATGAGTTTTTTGGGCAAATTAAAAACATCAAAGTCTACGCGCGAGTTTCACCTGAAAACAAAGTCAGAATTGTTGAAACCTGGCAAAAACATGGCAAAATTATTTCAATGACCGGAGATGGCGTCAATGATGGTCCTGCTTTAAAGACCGCACAAATTGGTGTTGCTATGGGTAAAGTTGGAACAGAAGTCGCAAAAGGTGCGGCTGACATGATTTTAACTGACGATAACTTTGCAACAATTTTAAAAGCAGTTAAAGAGGGTCGTGGGATTTTTTCAAATATTCAGAAAGCCTTGCATTTTCTACTTGCTTCAAATATTGGCGAACTAATTACAATTTTTGTAATTTCGCTAATCGGTCTGTTTGTCTTTAGACAAGAACTTGAACCTTTTACTTCAACCCAAATTTTGTGGATTAACGTAGCAACAGACTCATTTATCGGAATTGCGATTGCTTTTGAGAAAACCGATAAAAACGTGATGAAGTTAAAACCAAGAGACCCAAAAGCCGGTTTCTTTAAAAATGGACTAGGTGTTTTAATCTTTACACAAGGTTTGGTGCTTGGCTTGGCTGCAACCGCAGCATACTTAATTGCTTACCACTCAATCGCTCCGCACGCGGCAAGTTCTCTTAACTTAGACCTTTCTTACTATGGCAAAGGTTTTACTTTAAATCAGTTTAAAGAGTTATTTGGTTCAACCGCGGCTTTCTACACACTTTGCATCGCTCAGTTTATGTTTGTCTATTCTACTCGCAACCGTCTACAGCCTTTTTATAAACAAAAAACTAACTGGTTCTTAAATATTGCTGTCATCATTTGTTTTGTTCTGCAAATGTCTTTGATTTTTATTCCTAGTGGCAAAGCATTTAGTTTAGTTAACTTCCGTCACATTACCTGGCGCGGATTTTTAACTATTTTTGGCTTCAGTGCTGTGCTTTTTGTCTTCTCAGAAATTACTAACTTAACTCTTCACTTCACAAAGTTTTATACAAAACATCAAAAATAAGCACAAAAACCAAAAATCCCAAAGAACACTAGGATTGTGCTATACTTTATAGGTAAGTTAATAGATACATTGGATTGAGTGGCCGAGCCACTCAATTTTATTAAAGGAGTTTATTTTGCAAGAAACTTTTGAAAAAATTAAATTAAAAGTAGAAGAAACTTTTAAGATCAAAGTGCTTTCAGTTAAACAGACCACTGAGTTTGGTGAACCTTACATCTCAATTATTCTGGACTCCAATTCCGTTAACTCAGACTTAATGGGCGAAATTTCTGAAACCTTGTCTTTAGAGTTTCCACAGCTAAGCACTACACATGGCTTTTTAGTTGAGTCAAAAGGTTTGTATGTTTTGGCTAAAAGTCAGGCTGAGTTTAAAGAGTACTTAGGCAAATCACTTTGCTTCACTTCACCTCAGTTTAAGGGTTGTGCTACACTAACTGAGTTAGACGAAGAACACGCTTACTTTGAAACTAAAGTTAAAGCAGTTAAAAAAACTCTGAAAATCAAATTTCAAAATCTTTCAAATATTACACTTGAGTAGTAATTTTTTAAAAAATTAAGGAGAAAAAATATGAAAAGAAAAGATTTAGTTGAACTAATTGACCGCATCACTACACTTTACGAAGTAGACCGCGAACGCGTTAAGGATGCTTTTAAAAGAGCACTTGAGCTAGGTTGCTGCTCTGAACACGGAGTTGAGTCTTGCCGTGTAAACATTAACGAAGAGCGCAAAGAAGTCAATGTCTACACACAACGACTAGTAGTTTCAAGTTACTCAGAAGCACAACGTTTTGACGGCAAAAGAATTTCGCAAATTACTTTAGAAAAAGCACACGAAATGAAACCACGCGCCAAAGTTGGCGATATCATTGAAGAAGAGGTAGACCCACGTAAGTTTGGCTACAACGCTGCTAAAAAAGTCAAAGACCAGTTTAATATTTTAATTCGTGGTCTTAATCAAGAAAATATTTTTCAATATTTCTTAGACCAAGTTGGCCAAATTATTAGTGTCAGAGTAATTTCAACTGACGAAAAAGGTATTCGCGTAGATGCTGGCAGAGACATTTCTGCCTTTATTCCCTATGATCAATTACTTGAGACCGAAAACCCTCATCAAGGCGAAACCTTGAAAGTGGTTTTAACCTCAGTTTCTAAAGAAAGAGAAATAAACTTAAAACTTTCTCGCAAAGCCCCTGAGTTAGTAGAGCGACTACTTGAACAAGAAATTCCTGAAATCAAGGAAGGAATTGTTGAAATTATTGGAGTTTCTCGCGAAGCCGGGGAACGCTCTAAAGTTTGCGTGAAATCGAATCGTGAAAACATTGATCCGGTTGGTTCTTGTATTGGCGAAAACGGTATTCGTATCCGAAATGTCCGCCGTGCGCTTAATAATGAAAACATTGACTTGTTTAAGTATTCAGAAAACCCAGAAGACTTAATTAAAAACGCACTAACTCCGGCAGAAATTGTCAAAGTTGTAGCAATTGACACTGAAAACCTAGCAGCAACTGCAATTGTAAAAGACGACCAATTGTCTCTTGCAATTGGCAAAGCAGGTTTAAATGTGCGCCTAGCAATGAACGCAATTAAATGGAAAAAAATAGATATCAAATCAGCCACTCAGGCTTATGAAGAAGGAATAGTATATTGATGCTAAACAACCCTCGCACTTGTGTGGTTAGTAAAAAGAAATTTGCCAAGTGCGATTTAATTCGTTTTTTTGTTGAGTCTGGCGAAGTTAAGATAGACTTAGACCAAGTACAAAAAAACCGAGGGTTTTATATTGAAAAAAACCCCGAAATTACTTTTTTAAAATTCGCCAAAGCAATTTTTAGGCAAACTAAAATAGAAGTCCAAGAAGAGCTTTTCTTGGAGTTTCAAAAACTTATTTTCAAGGGAAAGGAGAGTTAAAATGAGTATTAAAGTTAATAAAAATAAACAAAAAACCCAAAAAGTTGTCTACAACCAGGCTAGCACTATTGCAGACTACGCTAAACAAATCGGCATTTCTCCCATTGAAATTATTAAAACTTGTCTAAGTTTTAAAATTTTTGCCAATGTCAATCAAGTATTAGATAAAGACACTTTGACAATTATTTTTCAAGAACTTGGATATGAAGTTGTTGAAGACAAAAAAGAAGAACTAATTCAGTTTGACGAACATGTTCAAGCAGATGACCCTAAAGATTTAGTAAAACGTGCTCCAATCGTGACCGTAATGGGCCACGTTGACCACGGTAAAACTACCCTGCTTGACACTATTCGCCATTCCAGAGTGGCATCTGGCGAGGCTGGTGGGATTACTCAACATATTGGCGCTTATTCTGTTGTTAAAAATAACCAAAAAATTACCTTCATTGACACCCCCGGACACGCTGCGTTTTCAGAAATGCGCGCACGTGGTGCCAAAGTTACCGATATTGTTGTTTTGGTAGTGGCAGCAGATGATTCTGTGATGCCACAAACTAAAGAAGCAATTGATCACGTGAAGTCCTGCGGAGTTAAGATGATCGTGGCTATTAACAAATGCGACAAACCTGGTGTGAACCCAGACAATGTACTTGGGGATCTCGCTAAGTACGAAGTTTTAACTGAAAACTGGGGTGGAACTGTGCCAGTTGTTCAAATTTCTGCTTTAAAAAATCAAGGAATTGACGAACTCTTGGACATGATTTTGCTTGTTGCTGACCTTGAAGACTTAAAAGCCAATCCTAAACGCAAGGCCAGTGGTACTGTAATTGAAGCGAGAGTTGACAAGGGGCGCGGAAATGTAGCGACCGTAATTGTTGACAACGGGACTCTTAAAGTTGGCGACAACGCAGTAGTCGGAAACGCTTACTGTAAAGTCAGAACCATAGTTGACGCGAACGCCAAAAGTTTAAAGAAAGCAGAGCCAGCAGACGCTGTTGAGATAACTGGTCTACAAAGTTCTGTAAAACCAGGCGATAAGTTTATTTGTTTTGAAAACGAAAAAACTGCTAAACAAGTGGCAACTGAACGCGCAAACCGCGAAAAAACCCAAAGTTTAGTCACAAAACCAAAGTCTCTAGAAGACCTGCTTTCAAATGAGAAAAAAGTTTTAAACTTAATTATTAAAAGTGATGTAAACGGTTCAATTGAAGCAATTCGTGCACTACTTGCTAATTTAAAATACGAAGGTCTAGAAGTCTCAGTAGTTCGCGAATCTGTTGGCCAAATTAATGAAACCGATGTCTTGCTTGCCAATACTTCGGGCTCTATTTTACTTGCTTACAACGTGCGTCCGTCTGCACAAATTAGAGACCTTGCGAAATCTAAAGGTGTAGAAATTAGAACTTATAACATTATTTACCAAATAGAAGATGACATCAAAGCAGCACTAGAGGGAATGCTTGAACCTGAATACGAAGAAGTAGTGCTTGGTTCTGCTGAAGTCAGAGAACTGTTTAAAGTCAAAAAAGACGTAATCGCTGGTTGCTTTGTGGTGTCAGGTTCAATTACCAGAGACGCAAAAGTTCGCCTACTTCGCGAAGGCAAAGTAGTTTATGAAGGCGAAATTGAGACACTTCGTCGTTTTAAAGACGACGCTAAAGAAGTTAAAACTGGCTTTGACTGCGGTATTAAAATCAAAGACTTTTCAGACATTAAAATAAACGACGTCATTGAGGCTTCTGTTTTAAAAGAAGTTGAAAGACAACAATAGGAAAAGCGTATGTCTTTGACTCACTTGCGAATGCAGTCTTACTTTCAAAGAGAGATTGCAAAAGCCATTAACAAAACAATAGTTGACGAAATTAGTGGATATATTAACGTAGTTGACGTTAAACTTTCAAAAGACTTGTCGGTTTTGAAGGTTTTTTACATGATTTTTGACAACAAAAAAGAAACCGCTATTTATACCCAAAAACTACTTGAAAAAAAGACCCCACAAATTAGACACGAGTTTGCGTTGGCTGTTTCTAAAAACTGCCGCAAAATTCCAGAACTCAGATTTGAAATAGACACAGTACTGGAATACGGCAACAAAATAGATGAAATTCTGAAAAACTTAAAATAATGTTTTTTATCTCGGTGTTAATTGCCCGTATTTTTAAGGGCAGTTTAGAGACATACACCTATAAAGTAGTAAAAGAGTACAGAGAAGCGTTGTTTTTAGGGCAACGTGTTTTAGTAGACTTCGCAGGCTCTACGGTTTTGGGTTTTATTTTAGAAATTAAAACAGAAACTAGCGAAGACAGGAATATACTTAAGTTTTGTACTAAGTTTTTAGATAAAAGACCTGTTGTTTCTAATGAGCAGTTTAGTTTGTTTTTAGAGTTTAGTAAGTTAAGTTTTTTGCCAAAAGTTGATATATTTTTAACTCTTGTTTCGCCTTTAGTTAACTTAAAGGCGATTGAAAAACTGCACTTACTTGACAAAACTACTAAAACTAATCTACCTTTTAAAAACCATGAGTTAACTTTAACTAAAACTTTAAAACAAAAATACGCAAAAGAAATCAGTAATTTACAAAAACAAAAACTAGTAAGAAACTACTTTACAGTAGAACAAAGTAAAACTAAAAAAACTCGTTTTTTTAGTTATTTTGCAAAACCACTTGAAATAAACAAAAAAAGTATCGAGTTTAACTTAATTGATACAACTTACAATTTACTTAACCGTGTTAACCTAGCTAAAACAAATGGCGAAAAAGTTTTACTATGTTTAAAAAATTCAATTAACTTAGAGTATTTTGTTAATTTATTTAGCAGTATATTAAAACCAGAAGAAATTTTAACTTACTCAGCAGATAAACTAAATACCAACGCTAAAGTTGCACAGTTTGAAAAAGCAGTTGAAAAAACCGGGTTTGCGCTTATCATTGGTTTTGAAAAAGCAATGTATCAACATATTAATGGTTTAAAACATCTAATTTTACTTGATGACTTTTTTGAAAGCACTACAGATTTGGGTATTTTAACCTCAGAAGCCGCCAAAATTATTGCTAATTTAAAAGGTCTTTTAGTTTCAGTGTTTTCTTTAGTTCCGAGTTTTGACTTAGTTTATAAAACTAAGCCAAAAAGCTTAAACTATTTAGCCGTTTTAGGTGAAATCAAACAAGTTATAGTCACTGATTTACTTAAAAACTCAGACCTTTCTTTAGTGTCAAAAGAAGTTATCGCTAACTTAAAATATAATCTCACTAATCACAAAAACACACTATTTTTAACCGACCACACGGTTTACGCTAACTTTGTTAAGTGTGCAGAGTGCGCAAATGTTTTAAGGTGTCCGCGTTGTTTTGACTACCTTAGATACGACAGCGTTCAGTCTTGTTTTTTTTGTCAGTTTTGTAGTTTATATTTACCTAAAGAAATTGAATGCGAAGTTTGCAGTAAATCCGAGTTTTTAAAGCTAAGTGTAGGAGCTCAGTATTTCTATCAGTATTTTTTAGAAAAACTAAATATAGCAAAACCAAATGATTTAGTAATACTTAAAGATTTTTTAGAAAAAAAGGAAATCAAAACCACAGATAGACTTGTTTTTTCAAATCTTGAAAACATTTCAATTGAGTATTTAAAGTCAGTCAAAACGATTTGTGTGTATTTACCTGAACTACTTTTTAACTCAAAAAACCCATATTTTAATCACTTAAACTATTTAAAGTTAGCAAGAACTTTAAAATATGCTGCTCAGGCCAACGTTTACCTAATTTCAGAAACTAATACTACAGAACTTGACACCTTGCTGGCTAAGGATATCGCTCAGTTTTATAGACAAGAAGAAACTTACCGTAAAGAACAAGCGCTTAACCCGTTTGGCCAAACTTATATGTTGTACGCCGAAAGCAGTTCACTATTTGAATTATTTAAAAAACTCTACAGTTTTTTAAAAACACAAGATATTACTAACTTTTTGCAACCAGAAGAACTTTTTAAACATATTTTAAATAAAGATACCTATATTTTAAGAACTCGCATTTTTTCTAAAACTGATATTTATAAATACCTAGTTGAGAAATGTACTGAGTTTATGCAGGCAAACACTGATATCAAGATAAGACTAAAAAAAGAGGGAATATGAAACTAATCTTGCTTGGAAATGACAACTTCACTAAAGAAATTTTAAACAAACTGATACCTCACCACGAAGTTTTGGCGTTGGTTGTTAAAGCTTTGCCAAAATTTAACAAGGAAACTAAAGGTTTAATTGAGTTTGCCGAAGTAAATGGTGTAGAAGTAATATTTAGTTCTAATTTGAAAGAAACTTTACAAAAACTGCTTAAACTTAGTCCAGATAAACTTATTACTGCTTCTTTCGGAATGTGGATACCAAAAGAAGTGCTAACTACTTTTGAAGTAATCAATGTTCACACCTCACTACTTCCAAAATACAGAGGTGGTGCTCCTGTTTTTTGGGCAATTTACAACCAAGAGAAATCTACTGGTGTTTCTATCATGCAAACTGTTTTGAAAATGGACGCAGGCCCTGTCTATAGTCAGGCAGAGGTAGAAATTAAAGAAACCGATAATTTCACAACTTTAAATCAAAAACTCGCAGAAGCAGGCGGAGACCTCTTAATTTCAGTTCTTACAAACTTAGACAAAATCAAGCCAGTTGAACAAAGCGAATAAGACGCGACTTGTGCCTATATACCTGCAAAAAAACTAGAAAAACTTGATTTTATGCAAGACAATACTCAGGTTCTTGCCCAAATCAACGCAAACGCCGATAAACCAGGCGCTTACTTTTTGCAAAACAACACTATTTTTAAAGTCTTTAAAGCCGTGTTATCTGAAAAAACCTTAGAAACAGGACTGATTGAAGTTAGCACTAAGCGTATGTTTATAGGCTGCGCAAAGGGTTCTATTGAAGTCCTTTTAATTCAAAAGGACGGGAAAAAAATCCTTTCGGTTAAAGACTTTTTAAACGGTAATAACTTAAACGGGCTAAATGCAAATTAGTTTGCTAAAACTTTTAGTTAAAGCCATATAAAGCACAGTTTGTTGTATAATTACTGTGTTTGTTGGTTCTGTAGCCAAGTTGGTAAGGCACGGCTCTGCAAAAGCCTCATCATCGGTTCAAATCCGTTCAGAACCTCCATTTGATTTATTTTCAAATACAACTCACCTCCGGTTGTATATAAAAAAGGACAGCACACGCTGTCCTTTTTATTTAGTTAGTGTTGATGACCAAACCAGCTACTAATCTAAAGTTTTTGCGTTTTTGCCTTTTTTAGTAGGCTTATCTTCGCATTTTTCAGTGGCTTCGCTTTCTTTATTTACCTCAATTTGTTGCTTAACTGGGGAAATGAAAACTACGCGCTCACCAATGATTTCAGGAATTTGGTAGTTTTTACCATTAATTTCGTTTTTTCTAATTTGTAGTCTGCCAATTACTCCTAAAACATCGCCCTTTTTGCTGTATTGTGGAACGATTGTGCATAAATTATTTCTTAATTTAATGCTAATGTAGTCAGTGTCATATGCTCCTTCTTGATTTTTAAAAGGGCGTCTGACAGCAAGCGTTAAGATTAAAATTTTTTGTCCGTCTTCAAACTCATAAACTTTATCTTCATCAGAAACTACTCTTCCTACAATCGTGACGTTGTTAATCATTTAATTTATACCTCCTTTTTCAAAAACTAGTATAGATAGGTTCCTAATTTTAGTCAAAGTCAGCAAAAAAAATGTGGTTTAACAAACCATTAACAACAAAACACATTTTTAAATAAAACCAGAAAAAAAGCGATATTTTTTAAAAATATCGCTTTACTTATTTTAAAAATACTATTTTTAAAACAAATTAAATTAAAGGTCTAAATCAGAGTTTTGATCTTTAACTTCAACATCGTAGTCGCTTTCTGAGAAATCTGAATACATTGAGTCTGTATTGTCGTAAAAACTGTTTGTTTTTTCTTCTTGTAGTTGTTCTAATTTAATAACTTCAAAATCAACGACGTTTACGCTATAGCGCGTTTTGTTAGTGTTTGTGTAGTTATCAACATAACTGTAGGCAGTGAAACGACCGTGTAGAGAAATATATTGGTCTTTAACTAAACTTGCTGCGTCTTCGGCTTTTTGGCCAAAAAAATAAATTTTAAAGTTATCTCTAATTTCACCGAATGATCTTTTTACAGAAAGTACCATACTAGTAATTTGTCTGTCACCTGTTTTGTTTACAAAAGGTTCTGAAACTATTTGTCCTGATAAAAATATATTGTTCATTTCGTGTTTACCTCTTTAAAAATTATACCACAGCTAAAACGGTTTAAATGTAGAAAAAAGTTGGGTTTTTAAGTTATAGACATGCATCAACTTGGTAGCTGACTTTTTGTCAATAATGCAACCATTCACTCTAAAAAACCTAAAACCAAACATTTTACTTGAAAAAAAAAAAACGCCTATCATATAGTTTGTTTGAAAAGGAGTGATTTTACATATGAAAATCAAAAAAATCTTAATGTATCTGCTGCTTCCAGCATTATTGCTTACTTTAGTTGCATGTGGTGGCGACAAACCAACACCAGCGCCTCAACCAGCGCCTCAACCAGCGCCAATACCTACCCCAACCCCAAAACCAGATGAAACCCCAAAACCCTCAAAAGTTGAATACAGCGTGAAGTTCTTTGATGGTCAAACTTTACTTGCTGACAAGACAGTTGAAAAAAACAAAACTGTTGACTTACCTGCAAACCCTGCAAAAGAAGGACATGAGTTTAGTGGTTGGTATCTAGATAAAGCGTTTGCTCAAAAATATGAAGCAACTCAAAAAATTACTAGTAATTTAAATATCTACGCTAAGTTTACCCCACTTAAATACAACGTAGACTTCTTTGATGGCGCTAACAAAATCGCCAACAGAGTAATTGAATACAACCAAACAGTTCAACTACCAGATGCTCCTAAAAAAGATGGATACAACTTCGTAGGTTGGTTTCAAGACAGCGAACTTACTAAAAAGCTAGATTTATCTACTAAAGTTACAAAAGACACTAAAATCTACGCAAAATATCTAACATACTTAGAGTATTTCTTAGAGGCAAGAACCAACACAGTTGAAAAAGATACTTTTAAATACAACTACAGTCTTTCTTTTACTAATGTTTTTGAAAACAAAATTAAAAATGTAACACTGCCAGGCGCTTACTTCAACGGAACTACTTACTACAACCGCAACAACAGTCTATCTTACCTAAGAGACGAAATTACCAGTGGTGCTTTACTTAAAGACCAACACAACTACCATTTCTTGAAAGACGGAAATCTACACAAAGTAGCCTACAAACACGACAAAAAAACTAATAAAGACTCAGATCCAAATGAAACTATTAAAGAAAACTTTAAAGAGCCATATGAATACTCAATTTACGCAAAAGCCCTGTTTAAATACGCAAAAGACAAAATTAGCTCTGCTACTAAAAAAGGTTCAGTTTACGAACTTACTTTTTCAGAAAGCCAAATTGATTTAATAAAAGAGTTCTTAATTTCACACGGTCAAGAAAAAGTCGCTGGTAAACTTAAACAAGAAAATATCCGTGAAATTAAAGTTAGCGTAGAAATTGATACGCAAACCCACACTATTTCTAAGTTTAGATATAGTTTTGAGTTTTCTCAAGAATTTGAACATAAAGTTCTTGGCAAAACCTTAAAAGGTACTTTAGTTTCTAAATTAAACTACGAACTTACATTTGACAAATCATTCAACGGAGAGATTCCACTTGACAGCAATGTTAAACCTTTTGTTAAATAAGCAATAAAACTTTTAACTTTCTCAAAAAGCCACTTGCAGACTTATTTATTTTTAAAAATAAGCTCTAATGTGGCTTTTTTTCATACATAAACCTGATAACAAAGACATTTGATTTAGCAAAAAAATTAGTTTAGATTATTATTGCGTTTTTTTTGACTATGTGATATTATTATAAAAATCCCCAAAAGGAGGAGTAAACAGATGAAAACCATCTTTCTTATTATTGCCACTATTTCCTCATTACTAACACTAGCCTCATGTGGTGGGGGTGATAAACTACTTACTAATGGTGGGGTTCAAACCAAGTCAGTTATAAAAGGTGAAAAACGTGTAGTTGAAAAACTAGACGAAAACAAATATAAACCACAAGCAAGCGGTGACTTGCGTTTTGAAGGTTGGTTTAAATCAGCGCGTGGACGTTGGTGGGGTGAACAAAATCCGATTAAATTTCCACTTGAGTTAAAATCAGGTGTAAAGGACCCAATTCTTTAGCGAGTTTTCCGCCCACTTAATTCAAAAACTCACAGATGGTCAAAAGCAGAAACTTACCGCTCTGGGGTAACTATGTCAACAGAGCCGATTTTAAACCCACTAACTTATACACAAAACTATGAAAATGCTTTCATGAACATGCTTTCAACTTTTCTTTATGATAGAGACATTGACTGGGATAAAGCAATTAAAGACAAAATTGCAGACCATGTTGGTGATTTTCCTAAAATCCAAGGTTAAGCGATTAACAAGTTTGTCCCAAAATACAACCTAAAAGGTGCAACTTCTTATCCAACTATTCAAGATGAAGGTGAATTTAAAGGAACAGACGGAACACACGCTGGTAAATTCAACGAAAACATCGCGTCTACTCAAAAAGGAAAAAGATACCGCATTACTTTAAATCCAAACATTAAATGGGAAGATGGAACTCCAGTAACTGCTCATGACTATGTGTATTCATATCTACAATACATTGACCCAGTTCAATTAAACTCACGTTCAAATGGTATGTATCCATCTGGTAGTAGAAAAAGTGGTGCTGCTATTGTAAATGCTCGTAAATACTTCTCACAAGGCCAAACTATTGGTGCAAAAGGCGAAGATGGTAAATACATTGACAAAGAATCTAACTTTGATTTTAGTGAAAACCTTTTAACTAAGTTAACAACTAGCAAAGCTACTAAAATAGAAATTAAAGTCGGTACAGTTAACTATGAATTGACTTTACCTGTAAATACAATAGTTTGGGAAGGCTCACAAACTACTTCAGGGCTAGTTGATAAAACTGCTTTAACTGAAGAACAAGTAAAAAGTCTATTTAGTCAAATTATCAACAGCATGATTCAAAAAAATGACGAACTTTACGGTGCTATTGTATCTGCGATTAGACAAGGTAAAAAAGTCGAAGCCTTCGCTGCAATTACTAAAGCCTTAATAGAAGCTGCAATCCTACCTTCAGTTTCTCAAAACAAATACTATGTTGGCAAAGAAGGTGATAAATTCCCTGAAGTTAAGAAAGAAGATGTCGGAATTCGTGCAATTGATGACTACACTCTTGAAATTGAATACGAAAAAGAAGTTACTGTAAAAGATGTATTTAGCGATTTTGGTCAATTTAAACTAGTTAACAAAAAAGCCTATGAGGCATCTTTAGACAAAGATGGTAAAAATTCAACTTATGGAACTGAGAAAAACCACCCAGTTAGCTATGGTACTTTTACAATTGCAGACTGGGCTCCTGGCAAATACTTAAGATTCAACAAAAACTTTGCACACGAGTACGCTTGGACTACTAACTATAAGTCAGTTCAATATACTTACTTTGCTAAAGAAAACGATTTCTTAAATGCTTTTAAACAAGGTCAAATTGATAACTTAAGTATCAGAAAAGACTACTATAAAGAAAGATATTCTGAAGAAAAAGTTAAACAAGGTTTAATTAGAAAATCAATAACTGGTGCGCCAACTATCATGGTTCCAAACCCACTTACTGATACAAAAGACGAATATGTTAAGAAACTAATTAAAAACGTAAACTTCAGAAAAGCGCTTTATATGGCGGTTAACCGAGAGGGTCTAAGAGGAATTCATCCAACTTCAGATCCAATTTA
>CAUUBG010000006.1:0-13937 GCA_963543345.1 uncultured Acholeplasmataceae bacterium
ATCAATAAATGCTTGTTTAGTTAGTTTTGCCATTATTATTTCCTCCTTAGCAAAATTATTTTGATTCTACTAACATATTAAGCCCGATAGCAAGGCGTTGAAGTGGCTGGTACATTGCACCTGCCAATAATTGAAGCATACCTTCTTTGTTGGGAAGTTTTGCGAGAGTTTCAATTTCTGAAACTGAGACAACTTTACCGTCAACAGCGCCCGTAACAATTTTTTTGTCAGGATATGCTGTGATAAACTCATAAACTGCTTTTGCAGGTGCTACTGTGTCGGTTAGAGAATACGCAATTGCGACTTGTCCAACTAAGCGGTCAGCAAGTTCGGCTAGTCCAGATTTTAAAGCAGCGCGTCGTGCTATGTTGTTTTTATAAACTTTTGCGTTTGACTCTGTTTTGCGAAGTGCTCGTCTTAGTTGAGTTAGACTTTCTACAGACAATGCTCCGTATTCAAAAACAACGATAGTTTTAGCGGCTGTAAAAATTTGGCTAAGTTCGTCTACTTGTTTTTGTTTTAAGACTAAACTTTCTTTCATTTTTCCTCCGTTTAAATCTATTTATAAATTAAAAACCCTTTTTTTAAATTAACATAGCCAAAGCGAGTTAAACAAAAAAGGGTTCTACTTTACTTTTGTTTTCCTCGGCAGGGCTTACATAATGCCTGCTGTCTTTGGAGATTAATTTTTTACTTAAATATTATACAACTACTAGCGAGTTTCTGGGTTGATTTTTACACCAGGGCCTTGAGTTGTAGAAATTGTGGCGTTTTTAAGGTAAGTACCTTTGACAGTTGCTGGTTTGATTTTAATAATTTGGTCAAGTACAACTGCGATGTTTTCAACAAGTGCTTTAGATGCAAAAGATGCTTTTCCAACTGGTACTTGAATGTTTCCGAATTTGTCAACTCGGTATTCAACTTTACCATTTTTAATGTCGTGAACTGCTTTTTCAACGTCTAGAGTAACAGTTCCGGTTTTAGGGTTTGGCATCAGGCCACGAGGTCCTAAAACTTTTCCTAGTCTACCTAGTTTTGGCATCATGTCAGGAGTTGCAACCATGACGTCAAACTCAAGCCAGCCGCCAGCGATTTGTTGAATTAGTTCGTTGTCTCCAACTACGTCAGCACCTGCTTTTTTAGCCTCTTCCGCTTTTTTGCCTTCAGCAATTACGCAGACTTTTTGGGTTTTACCAGTTCCGTGTGGAAGCACAAGGGCTCCACGCAGATTTTGTTCGGCTTTACGTGAATCTAGGTTCATTTTAAGTGCAAGTTCAACAGTTTCGTCAAACTTAGCGAATTTTGCTTTTTTTACAAGTTCTACACCTTCTAGCACTGAATACTGAACAGTTTTGTCAATAAGTTTAGCACTTTCTGTGTATTTTTTTCCTTTTTGCATGTCAGTGCTCCTTATTCAACTTCAATGCCCATGTTGCGGGCAGATCCTTCAATAATTTTAGTTGCAGCCTCTAAGTCATTGGCGTTTAAATCACGCATTTTGATTTCAGCGATTTTGGCAACTTGGGCGCGTTTGATTTTAGCAACCTTGTTTTTAAGTGGGTTTGCAGAACCCTTTTCAATACCTGCTTCTTTCTTTAAAAGATCTGAAGCCGGTGGAGTTTTTGTAACAAATGTAAATGAACGGTCTTCATATACAGAAATTACTACTGGCACTACAAAGCCGATTTGACCTTGAGTAGCGTCGTTGAATTGTTTAACAAATTGCGGAATATTAACTTGCGCTTGACCAAGAGCAGGACCTACTGGTGCTGCTGGTGTTGCTTTGCCAGCCGGAATTTGTAGTTTGATTTGCTTGACAATTTTTTTAGCCATAAACACAACCTCCTTTTACTAAATAATGTAAGCATGTGGTTAGCGTCGCTTTTAGCGACTACCACTAAGTGTTGTGTACACTTAACTGAAATAGGATACCACATTTACGGTGTTTTTGCACTTAATTTAAAAACCCCGATAAAATATCGGGGTCGTTGAGTTTTCTTAAAAAAGTTTAAATGGCTTATTTAAAAGTAATAGTAAATCTAGTTGAAATGTCAAATTGAGCAAGTGATGTGCCAACTAGTTGTTTTTTTGCTTTGTCGTAAGGTTTGTAAACTGATGCAATTACGTTGCTTACTGTAACTTGTTTTGCTTCAGCAAGTTTGTATTCAAGATAAGTTTTTTCAATCTTATCGCCTTTTTTGTTCTTTTTCTCAGTTGCTTTAAATTCAATGTCTTTGTAAAGTGCTTTAACTGCAGCGATGTTTTTTTGAAACCATTTTGCCCATTTTGGTTCACGAACATCAAAGCGAACATTAGTTTTTTCGCCGTTAATTTCTAGTTGAACTTCAATGTAGTCTGGAGTTTTACCAGCAATTAGTTGGTCTTTACCGTCTTTTTGTTCAATTACTTTACCTACGTAAGTTTCTTTAAAGCCAAGTAATTTAGCGCCAAATTTAACTAATTTACCGTCTAGTTTAGCAAAGTCTGAAGAAACTTGTTCTTTACCTTTTTCGCTATTTGCGAATAACTTAACTTGAGAAATGTCTGCAGTTTCCGGTAATTTAGCACTTGATTTTTCATTTAATTTAATGTCTTGCATTGCAATTTGTTTTAAACCAGCAAACTCAGACACTTTACCTTTAATTAAAACTTTTTGAAAATCGTAGTTTAAATCTTTGTCGTGGTCAATATTGCCATCGCGGTCATATACCTTGATTGTAGAAGTACCGTCAGTTAAATACCAAGTTGCTTTTGAAGCCGCACGGAAAAGAATACCTGATGCTGCGACTGGGTCATTTGCGTTCATATTGTAGATGTCTTTGATTTTTGCTACTTTCACATCATCAAAATATCTTGGTTCACATGATGCTAAAGCAAATGGAACGATTAGTGTAAGAAATGTTAATAATAATTTTTTAAACATATATTTTTATGTCTCCTTTAAATAAATTATAGCCCAGTTTAAGGGTTTTGTAAATGCGTTTTTAAGAAAAACACGCATTTTTCTTGTCTATTCTTTGTCCTGCTCAACTTTATCGGCAGTTTTGCCAAATAACTTGGTTTCTGTATCTATTCCCGCTTGCTCTTGCTTGCGGCGGTGAGCAGCTCTTCGCTTTTCTTTTATAAAAACTTTAAGTGGTTTTCTAATGAAAGTAAAGTAAGTTATTACTAAAATCAAACCAGTGCCAGCAAGTGATACCAAAACAAGTCCGCGGTTTAGGCCAGAGTAGTTAATTTTAATTTCTGCTTGATCTGCAAGATTAAAAGGCTGGGTTAGATATTTACGGTCAAATAATTTATGGTCGGCGCTTAAAATACGTTTAGCCTCAGGATAGGCAGTCTCTTCCTTGGCAAACTTAGAATCTTTAGTTGCAACTATTAACTCAGGTGTTTTGAGTTTTTGTTTGTTTGGAAAAGTGCTTGGAGCGTAGGTTGGCGTTATTTTGATTCCGTCTATATAGTTTTCAAACTTACCGTTGGCGGTGACAAAATCAGTGTTGATAATAAATGGTTTTAAGAAATCACTGAACTTATTTTTTTGTTCGAACTTAAAGTTTGAATTGGTAAACGAAAACTCAAGGCGATAATGCACCTCTGACTTGTAGTTTTGGGGATGCAGTCGGTTTTTGTTTGCCACGTCTACTACGTAGTTATCAGGAGCACCAGAGTAGGCAAGTAGTTCAGAAACATAAACAAGGAGTGTGTTTTGTTTAGTTTTGCGGTTATGCGCCTTTAGCACCAAGAGTTTGATACTAGAGTGTTCGGGATTTTCAGTATTAAACTCAAAAACTGGTGAGTTTTCAGTCTCGTAGCCAAAAAGTTTCGCGTAAGTTTGTAGATATTGCTTTTGTTTAGAAGGAGTTGCGTATAGTGCCAAGACATTAGACTGAAAATAATCTAAGTCTCTTTTTCCAAGTACTGCGTTAATTGCAAAAAAGAAAGGAACCCCCACAATTACTACAAAAAGTAGGTAAAGCAAGACAGTTAAAAGTGTTCTTTTATTCAACTGTTTTTATCCTTGCGTTTTCGTGACCTTTTTTAAATTTACCAGTGCGGTAGTTAAAGTAAGGGTCTTTGTTGTATTCATAAGCAAGGTTTAGGCGTTTTTGCTCAGCAAAGTAGTAAGCCATTTCAATGTAGTACTCAAGTGGGATGTCGTTGCAAAGTATTGCATCTGAAATATTTAGTCTAGATGGTAGTTTTTCATTTAGTCCGTTTTTAGTTAATTTAAACGCAACAAGATCGTTGCCTGCCCAAACTACTAAAAAGTAGCGACCAAAACTACCGTCAATTTGCCCGCGCGGAATAGTTTGCAGGTATGTAGTTTTTGCGTTTTCGTGTAGATCATGAGTTAAGTTAGTAGCCTGGTTGGCAAAAGGTTCAGGTCGTGTAACACCTTTTCCTTTTTCAGGGGTATCACAATATGCGTATCTGGTTGGAAGAATGTGCTCAACTTTACTTCCGGTTGCGCTTTCTGTAAAAGACACCACGAAGTCAGTAGTGTCTCCGTCTTTGTAAAGACTAACTCGGTCAACCGGAATAATTTCGCCGTTGCCAGGAGTTTTGTTTAAGATATTTTGAATTAAAGTTTCTTTTGGGTTTTTGCCAGCATTTACCTTGTCTTCAACTAACTTAGTTAAGTCAGGTTTAGGTCCTTTCAAAACTTCTTCGTAGGTTAGTGGACAGTTTTTGCCAAGTGCAATGTAGTACTCTACTTTAAACAAACACCAAACGAAGTTTAGGTGTGCTTCGCCTAAATTTTTCTCAAACTCCGCAAAACGATAAAGAGATGCTTCTTCGGCTAAGGTGTTTTTTGCGTCTTTTTGGCCGTATACATCAATAGTTTTGGCTTCTTTTTTTAACTCAATTCTCTTTGAGTAGCCAAAAGTTATTTTGCTTTGAAGTAGGTCAACTTCAACGTTTTTACCAGCGTTTCCTGTTGATGTGTCGCCTTTAGTTTTTACAAGAGTTGCCTCAACGTTGCCAATTGAAAAAAACTCACCAGGTTTAAGTTCTTTATTTGGAAGAGTTAGTTCACTAAATTGGCTTGATTTTTTAAAGTATCTAATTGAGTAGTTTTTTAGGTTTTTCACGGAGTTTGAGATGTTTTTCAGTTCCAGCACGGAATTTTCATAACTTCTGCCCATAATTAGTTTATGAATTATGATGTCTGACTCTTGTTTGGCAATATAAAATGCTTTGTGGCAGGCTACTAAAAAAACAGAAGTTAAAAGAGTAGTTAGCATTAAAATTAGTTTTTTCATTTTTTCTCCTTTATTTTAAAAAAAAAAATTAGAAGTTATTAGTTTATATATAAAACAACAGCCAAGTAATTGGCTGTTGTTTATTTATTTTAAAAAGTTTGTTTTTCAGTGCTTATTCGTATTTGCAGTGTTTATCGTAGTAAAACTGAAGTAATGCTTGAATTCTTTTAAGACGTTCTACTTTCGCAACACTATTGTATGCCTCAAAAGGTTTTTTGTCTTTTCTTTCTTCTTTTGTGACAATTTCTTTGCCGACTTCTGCGTCAGTTAGCACGTTTTTAATGATGTTTAGCGCAACTGTGCGGGCATTTGAAGATTTTTCGTAAGCAATTGATTGGAAAGTGTTTTTCTTGTCAAGTGTGTCTTTGATAGTTTCAAAAGATTTAGCAACCAAGCCTTCAAGGGTGCTTTGTGCTTTATTTTCTTTAATAAAGTCTTTAATTTCTTCGGTTTCAAATACGTCTTTACGTGGTGCTGCGTAGCCTTTAGCTAAAGAAAAGTCGCGTACGTTTTCTTTGCTAAATAAGAATTTAAATACTTCGTAGGCTTTTTGGTTAGATAAGTTTTTATAAGAGTCTTCACCTTCTTTTGCTTGGTCTAGCATTGCAATTGAAGGACCTTGGAAAATAGAAGCTCCTGAAAGTTTATCTTCGTTTAATTTAGGATATTTAGCCTTAGCAGCGTCGTATGCAGTTTGTGCGTTGTGTTGAAGAGTTTTGAAGTCTTGGTTGTTTGGATCTGTTTTAAGTAAGTCATTTGCTTCTTTTAATTGAGTTTTTCTAAGTTGAAGTTCAGGTTGAGGAAGTGGAAGCATGCCTACTTCGAATGGGTTATTTTTATCTGGAATGTTGTAGCCAACTCCACCAGATGAAGAAATGGTAAACACGATTTGTTTGTTTTTAAAGGCAGTTGAGTTATATTTGTTTCCACAAGTTGCACCAGTTGTAAATAAGTTTTGAGCAGCGTAGCCTTTTAAAGTATCTAGCATTTCAACTAATTGTGCATTTTGTGTAGTGTCGTGGAAAAAAGCATCCCCTTTAAGTTCGCCATTTTTCTTCACAAAATCAGTATAAGGCAGACCATATTGTTTTGCCATAGTGATTAGCATGTTAGCGTCTGAGTCGTAGCCAAACACAGCTGTACGTTCAAATTGTTTTTTAGTTTTGCCAGGTTCTTTTGGATCTGGAAGGTCAACTAATTTGTCAAACTTTTCGGTATGTTTTTCACGATATTCTTTAGCCATTTCCCAAATACCTTCCCAAGTTTTTACTTTTTCAGTAAAGTTAGGAATTTCTGCGGCTAGTTCTTTGTTGTAAAGAATAACTTCGGTAGAAAGGCCAAATGGAGTTGTGTAGATTCCTTTTTCAGAAAGAGGAGACTCTTTTACGAAATCATAGAAATGTTCATCCCAGTCTTTTTTAAAGTCTTGATCGCTGATGTATTTCTTTTGAAGTTGAGTGCCTTCATTGATGAACTTAGTTAAGTCAAGGACGTTTTTACGGTTTTCGTTAAATGAAGCCACGTGGTCAGGATAAGCGATAACAAGATTTGGACGATTGTTGGTAGAAAGAGTTTTGTCAATCGCACCTTTAATGTCTTGGTATCCTCCCTTTTGTTCAAGTTTAACGGTAATACCAGTTTTTTTAGTGAAATCTTTTAATCTTTTTTCAATGGCAGTGATGTCTTTTTTACCAAATGTATGCCAAAAAGTTACATCATATTTACCACAAGCAGTTAAAAATAGTGTTGAGAAGATAGCGATAAGTGCTAAAAATAATTTTCTCATAATTTTTCCTTGCAAAGTTAATTTAAATTCTAACCCTTAGTTCCACCGCGGGCAACACCGCGCATGATATATTTACGAAGGAAGATAAAGACAAGTAGTAATGGTATAAGAACGATAACAGTTGCGGCCATCTGACGTTCAACCGCAATTCGGTTAGACTCTTGGTCTACAAACGCAGAACGCAACCATACAGTAATTAGTTTAAAGTTTTGGCCAGCTACTAGGTTTGGCCAGATATAGGCGTTCCAAGAACCCATCAGTTTTAAAATTGTAATTGTAATAATTGAAGAGTTGGCAAGTGGGACCATGACTTTCCATAGATACTTAAAATCAGAAGTTCCGTCAACTTTGGCAGCATAATAAAGTTCGTTTGGGATTTGACGGAAGTTTTGGCGAATTAGGTAGATGTGGAAGACTGTGACTAAAAATGGTACGGTCATTGCGAGAAACGGAGCCCCTGAGAAAGCCGGTGCTTGGTCTGTCCAACCAAGGCGAGAAACTGTACCGTAGTTTGTGATTACCATCATTTCACCTGGAATCATCATGGTAGAAAGCATTACTTTAAATATTGTGTCGCGACCCTTGAATTCCAGCCTAGATAGGGCAAACGCACCAATAATTGACATAAAGGTACCAACAATAGTTGAAGAAATACCCACAATTAAGGTGTTTAACAGGTATCTGGTAAACCGATCAGAAGGTGCGTTTTCTTCACCTTCAATTTTGCCAGGAAGACCTTTTAACTCACTCGCTAGATTTTGGTATTTGCGGTCAGCCACTTGGTAAGCCAAGTCTTTGTTTCTTAGTTTTAAGTAATCAGGTTTATAAATTTGTTCATCTTTCCAAGTTGAAAATTTAGTTAAATCAGCGTTATATTGAACAGAAAACTTAGAAATATAATTACTAATATTCTCTATTTGATTTTGAATTTTAACCTTTTCAGCAATGTTTTTAGCCTCTTTTCTTTTGGCTTCCAAAATTGCTTTTTCGGCTAATTTGTCTTTATATGCCTGATATGCGTATTTAGAGTTATCAAGAGTATAGGGTTCAAGTGCTTGAGTGTAGTAAGCGTCTGTGTATAGATTTTTAGGATCACCTTTTAAAAACGCGTCTAACTTAGTTTTTTCTGTGTTTGTTAATGCAATTTTATCGCGTTCTTTTTTAGCGGTCTGAACAACTCCATTTGGACCTTCGTATTCTTTTAGTTTTTGTTTAAGTAAACGAATGTTGGTCAGTCTGGTTCCGTTAAAAGCGTATGAGTAGTTTTTCCAAGTCCAGGCGTGAGGGTAGAGAGTTGGCGGTTCTTCAAGGACTTCAGATTCGTTTTTAAAGGAAGTATTTAGCATCCAGTAAAAAGGTACGATAATCATTAAGGCCATAATAGACAAGAAAATGATTGCAACAGTTTTTTGAGAGGCAGATTTGATTTTTTGATAGACTAGTTTTTTCTTAACATCAATTCTTTCATTCATTTTCAGAAAACCTCTTTGTTAGTAGTGAACCTTTTTCTTAGATGCCCAAGTACTTACAAAAGTAAGCGCTAGGATAATTAAGAACAGAACTACTGCACCAGCCGCACCTTGGGCGTAGCCAGAGCCACTGTCAGCAAGTTTGTCGTAAACATAACCAACTACGGTGTTCATTCTCGCGCGAAGTGTTGGGTCGTTAAATAGACCGATCACCGCGGCGTAGGTTTTGAAAGCACCAATTAGTGAAGTAATTACAACGTACAGAATCATTGGCGAAATTAGCGGCACTGTGATTTTATAAAAAGTTCGCCAAGATGAAGTTCCGTCAATTTTAGCGGCATCGTAGTATTGTTTATTAATTCCTTGCAGTGCTCCCATGAAAATCAGGATTTTAAAAGGTAGACCTGACCAAGTGATGTAAAACAAAGTGACTGCGCGCATTGCGCCATGTGTAGCCGCATCGTAGCCGTGTTGCCCAACCGCGGCTGGGTTTAGCCAGTTAGTTTTACCAATTCCAAATAGCCCTAAAAACGAGTTTACAAGACCAGATTGGTAGTCAAAAAGTACAGCAAACACTAAACCAATCGCGATAGTGTTAGTGATATATGGCAAGAAGAAAATTGTTTGGAAAAACGAACGAATGCGTTTAACCGACATTAAAGACACACAAATTCCAAGGGCAATGATAGTAGAAAGTGGAACTGTTACAAACACAATAAGCGCTGTGTTTTTCAAAGCCGGCCCGAAATCTGAGTGTTCAGCAAATAGTGCACGGTAGTTGTCAAAACTAAAAGAACCTGGGCTAAGTGTTTGAATGTCACGGCGGAAAGTCGGGTCAAACGAAATTAAAATGGTTTTAATTAATGGATAGAAAGTAAAAATTACCATTAAAGTCAGAATTGGAAGTAGATATACCCAACCTTTGTTGTTTTGGAACCAGATTTTTAGTTTTCTTCGTGCATCGACACGGAAATGCATTAGATAATCCTTTCGCCAGTTTCTTCGTCAAAGACAAAGACTTTTGAATAATCTAGCGACATTTTAACTTTTCCGTCTTTTAGTTTTTTAGAGTCATTAACATCAGAAAGAATTACTCTAAATGTACGGTTAGTTGCCTGAGGGTGCGCAGCAATTAGTGTAAGGTCACGACCAATTGACTCAAAGTATTGATAGTTTAGAGTTAAGCAACCTTTTTCTGAATCTACTGTGTAGGCTTCTGGACGAATACCGACTAAATAGTTTCTGTCTGGATACATTTTTGAGTGTTTAGCAATAATTGCTTCACCTTCTTTAGATTTAATAAAGTCAAGAAAAGCTGCGGCAATTTTGTCTGGAATTACAATTGGGTATTGACATGCCAAAATAGTTGAAACTGAGGCAAAAAAGTAAGAGCCTGTGCGCACACCTTCGTCTGTAGCCATTTGACCATTGACTTTAATTTCTTTTAAACCAGATTCTTTAAGCAGGTCGTATTGAATGAAACCAATTGCAAGTGGGTTTTCAGAAATTGTTTTAATTAACTCTTCGTTGTTTTGAACTGTAGTTTCGTGTAGAGTTGGAAGGGTTACTCCAAAGATTTTTTTAGGTAGACGAATAATGTCTAGTTTTTGAAATGCTAGAGTTCTAACGCCACTGCGTTTATGGTGAAGCACGGTGTGGATTGATTTCTTCATGAAATCAATGTTTTCAGGAAGGGTTGTGTCGATTAGTTTGTCCCATTTAGTTAATTTCTTTTGGAAAATTGCTTTAAGGGTAGCAGAAGATAGTTCTGAAAGTGGTGAGTTTGGAGCAACTACCGGAACTACAGCTTTCGCGGTGAAACGGCGAATAAAGCGTTTAGTTGCGCGTTCAAAGTTAGGATTAAGTTCGCGGTTTACAAGTCCTAGGTGGAAACGAGGGTCAATGTATGGAGAGCGGTCTGCTTCAATGGTCTTAATTTGTTCTTGAAGTTGCTCAATTTTTGCTTTAGCCGCTTGAACTGCTAGGTCTAATTTAACTATTTTTTGCTCAAGTTTAGTGATTTTAACTTCGTCAACAAAGTCTTTATTGGCTTTAACTTCTTTAACTTGTGCTTCGGTTCTCGCAATTTTTGCTTGGTAGTATTCAATCTGATAATTTTTGTATTCTATTTTTTGGTTTAACTTAGCAACCGCTAAATCTTTAGTTTTCTTAGGTGCTTTGCGGCGGTTACCTTGAACTAAGGTGAAACCTTCAGTTGCTCCGTTTAAAGTAAAGTCATAAAGGAATCCACCTGCGATTTTGGAAAACTCAGCAAGTAGAGGTTCAATTTCTGCTTTAAGTTGACCACATCCAGCGATGTGCAGGGTTACGTCTGAGTTGTCGCGCTCTACTACTGGGTGGTTTTGTTTAAGTTCAGCCCAAGATTTAACTACAGCCTTAGCGCCTTTGGCAGAAAGCACGTCTTCATCTCCGACAAACACACGGTCTTTTTTGATGTGTGCTTTAAATAAGTTAATTGGCGGAGTTCCAAGGAACTTCGCAACAAATAAGTTAGCAGGGTTATCGTAAATTTGTTGAGGAACACCGCGTTGTTGTTCAACACCCGCTTCCATTAACACGATCTCGTCACAAATAGACATCGCTTCTTCTTGGTCGTGAGTTACGAAAACTGCAGTAATCCCGGTTTCTTTTTGAATACGTTTAATCTCTTCACGCATTTGTAGGCGCAGACGAGCGTCAAGGTTTGAAAGTGGTTCGTCAAGCAGCAAAACTTTTGGTTTTTTAACCAAAGCACGAGCAATCGCTACGCGTTGTTGTTGGCCACCTGAAAGTTGAGAAGGTTTACGTTCAAGTAAGTTAGCAATACCAACTAGGCGTGCAACTTCTTCTACCATATCGTCAATTTCGTTGGCAGGTACGTGCATGTTTTGCAGTGGAAACATAATGTTTTCACGAATTGTTAAGTGAGGATATAGTGCGTAGTTTTGGAAAACTAGTCCGATTCCGCGTTTGTCTGCAGAAAGTGGAGTTACGTCCTCATCGCCAAAAATTATTTTACCGCCAGAAGGTTCATGTAAACCCGCGATCATATATAGGGTGGTTGATTTTCCACAACCAGAAGGTCCAAGTAGACCAATTAGCTTACCATCGCCAACTGTAATTGTTAATTTATCAACCGCTGTTGTTTCGCGTTTTTGTTTGTCGACGAAAATTTTAGTAAGACCTTGTAATTTAACTTCCATACCGCTCCTTTATTGTGCCATTTTCTTCATTTTATGGCGTGTGTATATAGAGATATTTATATTATATAGAATGGAAAAAATAAAGTCAAAATATTAAATGTATACGCTTACATTTTGAAAAATGATTAAAAAAATTTTGTTTTTTGAAGTAAGTTTTGCGAATTTTTTAAAAAATTGTGTTCCTTAACTACTTAGTTTGAAATCTTTTTTACTTATTTTAAGGCGTCATATATCTTTTTAATAATTTTACCGTCGTAACTTTTGCAAATACTCTCTTTTGAAATCTGTGTTGAATAAAGTGGTTCTTTCTTAATCAAATCAAAAAATCTTTGAAGAATTTTTAGGTAATCGGCAAATTTATCTTGTATTTTTTCACTTACGCAAATCATTAAAGGATTCGTAAAAGTCATTCCGCTGTAGCAATCGTTGATTTGTCTGCAAATAAGAGCGGCTCCACCAATTCCAACTAATTCTCCTTTTGGTTCTTCAATAATTTTAATGTGTAAAATTAAGTGTTCCAAAATATCGCAATATACTAATCTCTCTGCTTTTTGATATGCAAACGGGTGTTTAATAGCAAATTCTGGTTTAGAGAGTTTGATTGCTTTATTTTCGTCTATGTGGTGGCAAAACAATCCTTCTTTTCCCCTAGTTATTTTAGGGTTTTTGGACTTACATGTTTCAGTTAAAAAGTAATTTCCATTAGCTGGTCCGTACTTAGCAATTAAGTGGCTAACTAAATCTATGTATGACATTTTTAACTGATCTGAGTAAGTAATTGACGCGTCGTATGAAACAGATGGTATTTGTTCTAAAATAATTTCTTTATTATGCATGTTGTTCTCCTTAAATATTTTTAAACAAACATGATTAAGTAAATCGGCAATGTTGTTAAATTCCCCTCTTGTTTAACTATATTTTTGTTTCCAAAAACATAACCTTTTGCAAGTTTATATTGCCCGTTTTTATCAATTAGTTTAGGCAGTGCTCGGAAATTATTTTGGTCGTTTCCTGACTTAATTTCAATAGCAACAACGGAAAGTAGGTCATAGTCATTGATTAAAAAATCTACTTCTCCAACTTTTCTTGAATCAAAATAAAATAAATCATGTTCGTGGGCTTTAAGTTCGGTTGCACAAGCGTGTTCGTAAACAGAACCTAAGTTAATGTTTTTATCAGTATTCAAAATTGGCTGTACATTAGATTTAAACAGTATGTTAGTTAGTATTCCAACATCGTTGTAGTAAAGTTTAATTAAGTTTTTCGCAGTTGCATCAATTAGTGGAAACTTAGGGTTTGAAACTGCTTTTACTTGGTTGGCAACACCAGCTGAGACTAAATACTCAAATTCATTTTGGTATTTTTCAAGAGATGAGTTAACCTTGTTTTCAATGGCTTTAAAATTAACTCTTTTTACCTTATTAGACATATTAGAAACCATATCTTTATAAATTTTAGAAATTTTAAGTTTGGTGTTTTCCTGGTATCTAGCTGCGTCGTCTTGGTAGTATGAATAAATTTTGGTTTGAACTCTGCGAGTTGTTTTAACATCTTTGTTTAACACATATTCTTTAACTGCGTCTGGTAAGCCACCAGAGATCAAATAATCTTTAAATAAATATAGAATACGTTTGTGAATGGCTTCGTTAATTGGAGTTAAGTTTGAAAACGCAGACCTTAGGTAGTCAATTACATCCGTCCCAACTCCATTTACCCATAAGAACTCTTCAAAGTCTAGTGGAAACATTTCAACCTCATCAATTGCTCCCATCGGTATAAAGATATGTTTTAAAGTAATACCGAGCAAGGAACCAGAGACTATATATCTATATTTGCGTTCTTTATACAGGTCTTTCAATAAAGTGATTAAATGTGGGTAGTATTGAATTTCGTCTAAAAAAATTATTGTATTTGAAAGATCTGCACCTCTTAAATCAAAAATAGAACTTAGGTGGATATAAAATGAAGCAGTATCTCTAATACCTAAAAAGAACTGTTTACCTTCATAATCTGACTTTAAGTCAATTTCTAAATATTTTTTAAAGTATTTTGGAGCAGTTTTTCTAACAATATAACTTTTTCCGATTTGTCTAGCACCTTCCACAATTAAGATTCTGGCATTTTCATCTTGATAGTTTTTTGTCAATATTTTTTCTATTTTTCGTCTAAACATTTAAAATCTCCTTACTACGCATTTATTTTAGCATATTTATTT
>CAUUBG010000007.1:0-13848 GCA_963543345.1 uncultured Acholeplasmataceae bacterium
CATATGGAAATAGCACATCTTTAAGTAGACGGATGCGTCTAACTCTAGCAATTCCGGTGATATTTTGACTAAAGAAAAATTCAAGAATTTTTTTAGGTTCTAGTTTCGCTAAACTTTGTGTAAGTTCACTAACTGGATACTCTTTGTTTTTTAAAGAAATATTGTCTGATAATCTAAATTGGGGCATATTGACCTCTCGCGCAATTCGCTAACACTTATATTATATTTAATTATCAAATAAATACAAACAAAAATAGTCTTTTTTTAAAAAAACACTGGGAAAACGCTTCATAGAGCAAATTATATACGAGACTTATATGCCTTTATAGTTCTTCGCCAAACAAGTGATAAGAGTTGGCTTTGGTGATTTTGACTTTAACAATTTTGCCTATTTTGTCACTACTGCCAACAAAGTTGACTAACTTGTTTTCCGCGCTATAACCCGAAAGTATCTCGCCATTTGAGCGAGAGTAGCCGTCTACTAATACCTCTAAAACTTTTCCAACATATCTTAAACTAGATTGTTTTGCGTAGTAAGAGGTTAGTTTATTTAGTCTAGCGAGTCTTTCTTTTTTAACCTCGAGTGGGGTGTCATCTTTGAATTTAGAGGCGGGAGTTCCTTCACGAGGCGAAAAAATAAAAGTAAAGGCTCCGTCGTATTCAACTGCTTTAACTAAATCCAAAGTGTCTTGAAAATCACTTTCCGTCTCTCCTGGAAACGCAACTATGATGTCAGTAGTTACTGTAACTTCTGGTCTAAGCGCTTTGATTGCATTAATTTTTTCAAGATATAGTTCTTTTGTGTAGTGTCTGTTCATTCGCCTTAAAACTGTGTTTGAACCAGATTGTACAGGAAGATGCAAATAAGGCATAACTTGCGGAAGTTCGGTAATTGCTTTGATGCAAATCTCGTCAATGTCGCGGGGATAGGAAGTCATGAAGCGAATACGCGGGATTTTAGTTTTTGCCAAATCAAAAAGTAGATTTCCAAAAGTATATTCGCGGTCCTTAAAATCACGGCCATAGGAGTTTACGTTTTGGCCAAGTAAAGTAACTTCCATGTATCCGCGCTCTACAAGCGACTGGACTTCCGAAATTATTTCAATTGGCTCGCGACTACGCTCCTTGCCGCGAGTATAGGGAACTATACAAAACGTGCAAAACTCATCACATCCGTACATAATGTTTACAAATGCTTTATGCGCAAACTTATGGGTTTGTGGTAAATTTTCAACGATTTCTCCCTGAATTGAGTAAACTTCTACTACCCTTTCTTTAGAAAGAACAGCAGTTTTAATGTATTCAGGTAAGCGATAGATGTTATGCGTTCCAAAAACTATGTCTAGTTCTGGTACTTTTTTTAAAATTCGCTCAATAGTTTTAGGCTCTTGCGTCATACACCCGCACATTCCAATAATTAAATCAGGGTTATGACGTTTGAACTTAATAATACGACCAAGCTCAGACCAGGCCTTGGTCTCGGCAGTTTCCCTGATTGCACAAGTGTTAATTATATAGACATCGGTTTCTTCTAAGGCTTGGGCTTTAGTAAAACCCATGTGCTCAAGGATTCCAGAAATCACTTCTGAATCTACTTCGTTTGACTGACAACCGTGGGTTGAGACCATGAATTTCTTTAAATGACCAAATGTCTTTAAGTCAGGGTCAAGTAAAAAAACTGTACTTTCGGTTTTTTCAAAAGTACGGCGCCTCGCTTGATTTAAGTCAGGTCTAAAATATTTAAGTAATTCCTCTTCGGTAAGTTTAGCCATTTTTAAAAAAATATTTACTGTTCGTAGATTTGGATACGTTTAATTTCTTTTTTAGAAAAATCCATTAATGTTGCGTTTAAATAGCATCTGCCTTCAGCGGTTTTGGCTTTTTCTGAAAACCCATTTAGGTTTCTTTCAATCACCGTTGTGGCTTCAACTCCAATACAGGAGTCTACTACCCCACACATACCAGTGTCAGTTTGATAAAGTGTACCTTTAGGAAGTACTCTTTCGTCAGCGGTTGGAACATGCGTGTGGGTACCGCAAATTCCAGAAACTCGTCCATCAAAGTGCAAAGCAAACGCTAGTTTTTCAGAAGTAGCCTCACCATGGAAATCAATAAAAACATAATCTGCTTCGTTTTTCGCCAATATTTCTTCAACTGCTTTAATTGGATTGTCTAAAGAAATATTTATAAAAACACGACCCATTACATTAATAATAAGCAATTTTTTGTCGTTGAACTTAACTAGTTTATAACCAACTCCAGGCACATCTCCGTAATTGCAAGGCCTAATTATTTGTGAGTTTGTGTCATTTAAAATAGGAAAAATTTCGCGCTTATCAAAAGCGTGGTTACCCAAAGTTACAAAGTTAATGCCTGCTTTCATGTAGGCTTTATAGTGCTCCGGCGAGATGCCAAGTCCGTGTGTGGTGTTTTCACCATTTACCACAATAAAGTTAGGTTTATAGGTTTGCTTGATTTCAGGTAGTTTAGAAAATAAAAATCTACGGCCTTCTTTGCCAAAAACATCGCCAATAAATAGTAATTTCATCTATATATTTATTCCTCGTTTCTATACATTATTATAAATGGTTTAGTATTGATTTTACTAAACCTAAATAAAAAACAGGTTTGAATAAATAATTCAAACCTGTTTAAAAGATTTATTAAAATATTAAGTTAATGCTTATTTAGCAAAATCAGTAACTCTGGTTTCACGAATTAAAGTAATTTTAACAGTACCAGGATACTGCATTTCATTTTCAATGCGTTCTTTGATGTTTCTCGCAATCAGCGCCATTTCTTTGTCAAATACTTGATCTGGCTTAACCATGACTCTAATTTCTCTACCTGCTTGTATTGCGTAGGCTTTTTTCACACCTTGGAAAGAGTTAGCGATTTCTTCAAGTTGAGTTAAGCGTTTAATGTAGTTTTCAGAAGATTCGTTGCGAGCGCCTGGACGAGATGCAGAAATTGCGTCTGCCGCTGCTACTAATACAGCGATTACTGATTTTGCTTCGCGGTCTCCGTGGTGTGAAGAAATTGCGTCTATAACTTCAGGGGCTTCTTTGTAGCGCTGTGCTAGTTTAACGCCAATTTCTACGTGTGAACCTTCCATCTCGTGATCAATTGCTTTGCCAATATCGTGAAGTAAACCGGCTCTGCGCGCAATATATTCATTTTCGCCAAGTTCAGCGGCTAACTTACCTGCTAAAAATCCAACTTCCATACTGTGCTTAAGGACGTTTTGCCCAAAACTTGTACGGAAAGCCATGCGCCCGACAATTCTAATTAAGTCTAGGTTCATCTTGCCAATTTCCATTTGGAAAACTGCGTCTTCGCCGGCTTGAAACACATAGTCGTCAACTTCTTTTTGAGCCTTTTCAACTAACTCTTCGATTCTTTGCGGATGGATTCGCCCATCTTGAATTAAAGCAGTTAGCGCTCTTTTGGCAACTTCTCGTCTGATCGGATCAAACCCAGACAAAACAACGGCATTTGGAGTGTCGTCAATTACCACGTCAACTCCGGTCAAGGCCTCAAACGCACGAATGTTTCTACCTTCTTTTCCAATAATTCTTCCTTTAATCGAATCATCTTGGAAATTTACTACAGAAATTGTGTGGTCAGCAGTAGCATCTGAGGCATATTTTTGCATAGCGATTGCCAATATACCTTTGGCTTTACGTTCTGCTTCAAGTTGAGCGCGTTCTTCAGATTCGCGAATATACGCACTCATTTCATGTTGCATCTTGTTTTCAAGGTCTTGCATAATTTCGGTCTTCGCTTGGTCTTTAGAAAGACCAGCAACTCGCTCAAGTTCACGCTCAGCCTCTGTGATTTTTTCTTCAACTTTAGCGTGTTTTTCATCAAGTTCAAGTTGTTTTTGTTGAATATTTTTATCTTTATCGTCAATAGACTGCTCACGTTTATCTAAATAAAGTGTGCGGTTGTCTAAAGACTGCTCACGAGTGATTAACTTATTTTCTTGTTCAGCAACTAGTTTAAGACGACTGTTAATGTTAGTCTCTGCGTCTTGTTTTAAACTTTCAATATTACTGCGTCCTTGTTGTAAGTATTCTTTTTTTAAACGATCGGCTTCTTTTTTGCCTTCGCTAATAATCTTTTCAAAAGTAAATTTGGCTTTTTTTAGCCCCTTTTCATAAGTTATTTTTCTTGCAATATACCCAAGGATTGAACCAAGTATAATAGAGGTTAAACTCGCAAGCACTATAATTAGTGCAGTCATTTTATCCTCCAGACAGGGTTTTAAAATATACTCTGTCGCTATTTGAATTATAGGAAACAAACCCCTAAAAGTCAAATAGTTTTTTAGGTTAAACTGTGCTAAAATACTCCTAAAGGAACAGACTTTTTAAGAGTTTATTTAAAATAAAATGTAGTTTTTGACGCAAATTTTGAATTTTCTAAAATCGTACAATAACTACTTTAATGTATATTAAACTTAGTTTAAACATACACATAATAAAATTAACTTTAAAATTGAATTGAGGTAAATATTTATGATTTTAATGAACAATATAATTGACGAAAGTAACGCAAATATCCACAAAAAATGTCTAGAGTGCAGACTACCGCTTTCTTTTAAAGATAAGCGCTTAGCCAAAGAACTAATAGATTATGTTAGAAACTCAATAACTCCAGAAATCAGAGACCGCTATAACTTGCGCGAAGCCGTAGGGCTAGCAGCACCTCAAATCAATGTCTTAAAACAAATGTTCGCAGTTTACTTTTATGACATAGATGAAACTTTTTATAGTTTTGTTGCTGTCAACCCTGAAATTATTGAAAAAAGCAGTGAACTAATCTACTTGCCAGAAGGGGAAGGGTGCTTAAGTGTTAACCGAGAAACTGATAATCTGTTAACCCCTAGACACAAAGAAATTACCGCTAGGTTTTTGAAAATCGTGGAAGGCGAAAAACCAATTTGGGTCACACAAACCTTTAAAGATTACCCTGCTATCGTTTTTCAACATGAATACGACCACCTGCAAGGTACACTTTTTGCCGATAAAATGTTTAAAGAATTACCTAACGCTAAACCTGTGTTTGATTTAGATAAAATCCGAGCAGAGTATCAAGCCAAGATAGACGCCGAAAAAGAAAAAGAAGCCTAAAAACAAAGATGGCAAAAATTTCTAAAACTAATTTCTTAAACTACATGCGCTGTCCGCGCTACGTGGCTTTAGAAAAACTAAGATATGAAAAAGGTGAGGCTGTGGTTGCGTTTGATCCAAACGCCACAATTGAAGATCTTTTATCTGAAGAAACAAATGCGAAAAAACAAGAAATTTTAGCGCACATGTATGAAGTTGTGAAAAGTGAAGGCGTAGACCTTGAAGAAGTTTTTGCACCAGACTTAAACAAAAATATCACCCTAGACCTTTATATGGAAGACTTTAAGCAAATCGAGGTTCTGGCAGCCGAACGCGTGCAAAGTCAATATGGTGGTAAAGTTATTTTTGCAAAAGACACCAATCTACAAAAATACATCGCTTTAGAACAAGGCGACCACACTTATTATTCTTTTATTGATATTTTTCAAGAAGACGACAACGCTATTCGTATTTTTGAAGTAAAAGCAACTACCACAAATAAATTTTTAACTAAACTGACTACCAAGAAAGACGGACCTTCTTTTCTTTTTAACGAAAAAACTAAAATCATTGAAGACGTAATTTCTTCTGAATCTGCCAGAGACAAAGTCACTACTCGCTTTGACACAAGTGGAATTGGCCGAATTTCTTTTGACTTAGCATACCAGCGATATGTGGTTGAACAAAGTAAGCAATTTACCAAACCAGTTTATTATTACTTAGCGGTTTTAAACCACGAATACACATACGACGGTAAAACCAACGAACACGGCGCAAGGGTCTACAACCCAGACGCTATAATTTCTTTCATTGACTACAACAAAATCTCTGAATATTTGCAACCAACAATTGCTGTGGAAATTAAAAATTGAGCAGGAGATAGACTTAGCCGACGCTTCTAAGGTAAACTATGGCGCGCACTGCCAAAAAGGAAAGAACTTAGAGTGTCAATACTTTTCTTGTGTCTGCAAACACGATTGGCAGATTCCAAATAAATACTCCATATTTGAATACATTGACCGCCACCACGGTTTTAAAAGCAAAACAGAAAAACTAGAAATTAAAGACCTGGTTAACGAAGGCACAGTTAAAATGACCGATCTGGACGATGAATATTTAAACCGCGAAAAAAACAAAACTCAAAAAAACTGTGTGCTTACAGGCAAAGAGCATATTGATGAGACTTTAGTTAAAAAATATTTAGACGAAATTAAATTCCCGATTTACCACTTGGACTTTGAGTCTACTAACTTTCCACTACCTCGCTATGTTGGCGAAAAGCCCTATACCCAGTCGCTATTTCAGTTTTCTATCCACATAGAAAAAGAGTTTGGCAAGTGCGACTTAAAAGCAGACAACGTCTACTATTTAAATAAAGACACGAAAACTGACTACAGACTTGAGTTTACTAAACTCATGCTTGAAACTATCAAGCCAGACGGTGGTAGTGTGATGGTTTACAACAAGGCATTTGAAAACACCCGCATTAAAGAGTTAATTCAACTATTTAAAGCAGATACTAAAATGGTTGAGGGCTTGCAAAATATCTTAGACCGAATATACGACTTAATGTATGTCTTTAAAGGAAAAAGTGCAGACAAACCAAAAGGTGGTCTAGCTTACTACCACCGTGATTTATATGGCTCTTACTCAATTAAAAAACTGCTTCCTGTTTTTACAGACCTTTCTTATAAAAACCTAGAAGTGCAAAACGGATTAATGGCAGTGCAGGAGTATTTGTCGTTTACTGAAAAAAAAGGACACGACTACGACAAGTCATACTCAGCACTTTTAGCGTATTGCGGCCAAGACACCTACTCTATGCACTTGCTTTTAAAAGCAATTGCCAAAAAAGTAGGTTGGCAACCTAAAAAATAGCAATTAAATCTCAAAAACCAATCAGCATAACGCTGGTTGGTTTTTTTACTTTTTAGCAATTAAACTACTGTTTAAAAAACACCAAAACTATTTTTAAGCAATTTAGTTAATTTGCATAAATATATATGCGGAGGAACTTTGAATGTCAAAAAAACTTAGTTTTGTGGTTTTATTTTTTATTTCTTTTTGTTTTGGACTTTTTTCACCTAAAAAGGCTGTCGCAAAAGAATCTAGAATCGTTGAAAAAACTTTCATTAAAACAGTAATTTACGAAGGTTTGCAATATGAAATGCACGCCGAAGGGATTTACCGTGAATTTGACTTTAGTTTAGACAATCCAGAAAAAGTCTCGTTTGATGAACTGAAAAACGCTGTTAAAGTTTGGTTAAAAGACGCAAACACTGGCGAAAAATATATGGCTGAATCTATAGAATACGCAAAACCAGAAAGTTATGAAGAAAAATTCTTTATGACTAACTTCAAACAAAGGAAAATTCTGGTTAGTTTACTTTGTGAGTTTAGTCGTCTTGCCGATGAACTTGAAGTTAATTTAATTATCAATATTTTAGACAGAGAGAAACCAACTATAAACCAAATTAAGCCAATAGTTTTCACAGAACTTAAAAAAGATAGACTTACAGATAAACAAATTGACGAAATTTTAAAGAAACACTTTGTCTTTAAAGACAATGTTTCAACTAAATTGACAACCAAATTACTTGGTGCTGAAGATGTTTTGTTAAACAAACCAGGAAAATACCAAATAGAAATTCATTGTTTAGATGAAAACGAAAACCAAACGGTTTTAAAAACCTACATAGAAGTTAAAGACATTGAGGCTCCCAAAATTGAGTTCAAAAAACAGACAGACCAGTTAACTACAGTAATCGGTTCACCGTTTTTTACCTTAAATCAGTTTAATATTACTGATAACAGTGGAGATGAACTAGATATTAAAGTAGAAGGTGAAGAGAAGTTAAATAGAGTTGGAGTGCACGAACTATCGGTGACTGCTACTGATAAAAGCGGAAACTCAACTACAAAGAAATTCACTGTTAAAGTTAAAGATACAGGAGTTGCTGAAATTACTTTTCCTTTTAAAGAAGTAACTAAAGAAGTACTATCGCCTAGTTTAGACAACGAAAAAATAAAGACTGAATACACAAACTTCATTGAAGAAATTTTAAAATCGGCCGTTGTGAAAGATAAAGTTTACAACCACGAGTTAAGTGAATTAAACCTAGACATTAGCGAAATTAACTTAAGCAAGGTCGGCAAATACAAAGTTACTTTAAACATCTTTAAACCGGGTACACAAGAAATCAGAGGTTCAAAGTCTTTTGTCTTAGAAGTTAAAGACACTACTAAGCCAACGATTGAACCCATTCAAACTAAGCAAGATAAAAATAATCAAAACTATGTGCCAGTTCAGGTAAACTCTAAGTTTAACTTAACTGACTTATTTGACATAAAAGACAACTATGACTTTAAAAGTGAACTTAAAACTACAATTGACAAAACTATTGACACTAAAGAACTCGGAAAATCATATTTAGTTGAAATCTCAGTTCAAGACAAAGCAGGTAATAAAATTTCAAAATCATACCTGTTAAAAATTGTAGACTTACTTCCGCCTACTTTAGTAAAGCAACCAAGAAGTATCTTTTTAAACGTTGGTGAGAAGTTTCAAGCAAGTAAATATTTTTCATATCAAGACGACACCAAAGTAACCGAAAAACTATACGTTGACGGAGAAGAATATACCTTTAATTTCAGTAAACCTGGTAAATACCGCTGTGAACTTAAACTAACCGATGAATACGGAAACGAAACTGTGCATAGTTTTGTTTGTGTAGTTGGCGACAACATTCCACCAGTATTGGAATTAAAAGCAAATAGTTTAACAGTCAAATTAAGAGAAACTAATTTACTTGAAACTCTGCGTCAAAACATAGCAAGTATTTTTGACAATGTAGACAAGTCAATTAACCCTAGCAAATGCCACATTGACGTATCTGGCGTTAACTTAGAAAAATGCGACTACTACAAAGTGTACTACACTGTCAAAGACACTTCGGAAAACTCAGTGACTAAAGAACTTAGACTTTTAGTGGATGACAAGGTAAAACCAACAATTAAGGAAACTAACCCACTTGAAATTGACATCGTGACTTTAAAAAATAATCCAAGCCAAATTGATTACTTAAAGGGTCTTGAAATTACTGATAACTCAGATACTAAAAGCAACAGTAAACTAGACATCTGGCATGAGACAATAGATGCCACTAAAAATAAAGAACTACCAAGAACTCTTTTATATACTGCAACTGATGAGCGCGGAAATGTGCAAACTTATGAGCGGACTATAATTTACAAAAACAGTAGTAAACTCGCCAGTTTACCAACTGTTGTAAAAATAACCATAACAGTCGGTTTTTCTTTAATTTTAATAGGTAGTATTTTTAGTTATTTTTACTTAAAAGACTTAAGGTCTTATAAAACAAAAATACACAAATCTGAGCAGTAAATCAAACAAAAATAAATTAAAAATCAAACTAAAAAAATTTTAAAATGTTATACTAAAAATGAAAAAGAGGAGATTAACACGCTATGGAAAAAATACTGATTGTCTACTGGTCAGGAACCGGTAATACCGAAATTATGGCCAATGCTATGCTGACTGCCTTAAAAGAAAACAACGTTGACGCTGAGTTAAAATGGGTGTCTGAGATAGATGTTCCTGCGACCTTGAATTACGATAAAATTATTTTTGGTTGCCCAGCAATGGGTGACAACGTTCTTGAAGAACTAGAGTTTGAACCTTATTTTGCTGAACTGCTTCCACACTTAAAAGGTCGTAAAATCGCCTTATTTGGCTCTTATGGCTGGTATGATGATCCAATTTGGATGGATATTTGGGAAGATAGAGTAAAAGAAGCAGGTGCACTACTTTTTAGAGAAAAAGGGCTTTCTTGTATCTATCAACCAGATGACGATAAAATTCGCGAATGTATGGAATTCGCAAAAGATTTCATTAACTTCTAATGTTTGCCTTAATAAACTTTAAAAGTGTCTTTTCGTATCAACACTCGCTAATTTCAGTATCAGATGCAGTTAATTTGCAATTGACCCGAGGATACGATATACCTGTGCTTGCTGACTATAATCTAGGTGGAATGCTTGAGTTTTTCAAAAGTTGTAAAGATGCGAATAAAACTGGTTTAATTAGCCTTGCTACGCGTTTAAGTATTGAAAAAAGTAGTTTGAATATTTTAATTTTCCCAAGAAATTCAACTGCTTTTCGTCTTTTACTTAAAAACTATAAGCAAATAGATACAAATCAAAGTGTAGATTTTGATTTTTGTTTTAAGCATAAAGATGATTTCTTGTTTGTTATAAGTGAACAAAACACAAATGTATTAAAAACAGAAAGCGCACAAATAATGCTTGAAAAACTAAGTGCTTTCAATGTTTACTGTTTACTTGACTTTGCTTATTCAAAAGAGCAAATTAAGGAAGTTGAATACATTGTTAAAAACTACAATATAGCCTTACTACCTGGTTTTAGTGCAGAGTATTCTGAAGTTGAACATATTAAAGTTCACGAGTACTTAAGAAAAATTAACGGCAGTGTAGATAAAGAAATTGCTAATCATTATCTGCAAACTGCTGAAGAATTTAAAGAATTAGTTCAAGAACACAATCCAATTCTTTTAGATAACTTAGATGATTTTCTTGACCAAATTCAATTGTTTGACTATGAACTTCCAAAGTTTGAAATTCCACAAATTTATCCAAATCCAAACGAAGAAATTAAAAACCGAGTTTATGAATTTTGCACGCATCTTGGACCCGAATACCAAGAGAGAGCAAAACATGAACTTAGTGTGATTACAGAACTTAATTTTGCAAACTACTTTTTGTTAGTTAGCGAAATTTGCAGATGGGCAAAAGCAAACGATGTGCTAATCGGACCTGGTCGTGGCTCTGCTGTTGGTTCACTTGTTGCTTGGGCTCTTGGAATAACTGAAATTGACCCAGTTAAACATAACTTAATTTTTGAACGTTTCTTAAATAAGTTTAGACAAGGATATCCAGATATTGATATTGACGTTGACAGCGCTGATAAATTAAAAGTGGTTAAATATTTAACTGAACTTTTTGGAAACGATAAAATTGCTTTTGTAAATACGCAAAATAAATATTTAGAAAAGTCTGCACTAAACGATGTTGTCAGAATTTTAGCTGTTTCTGAATCTGAAAAAAGAGAGATCAAAAGAGAAGTTGAAGGGAAATTAGAGTATTACACTAAACCACTTGTTCGCGAAGTTTCGGAAGTTTGTAAAACTCTATACGGAAAAATCCAAACATTTTCAACTCACGCTTCTGCGTTAATTGTTTCAAATATTGACCTGACTGAATACTTACCGGTTAAAAAATCTCCGTACGGAGATTTTAATCAGTTAGTTTTTGATATGAACGAACTTGAGTCAATTGGTCTACTTAAATTAGACTTACTTTCTTTAAATAACTTAACAGTTTTAAAGAAACAACTAAATTATGTTAAAAAAATTGACCCTAATTTTAAAGGAATAACTGACTTTCAAAATCAAGATACATTTAAACTAATTGCCAAATCAGACACCGAAGGAATTTTTCAGTTAGAAACAGAAGGACTAAAAAGACTTTGCAGAAGAATGCAAACCAAGACTTTTTCAGACCTTATTGACACCTTGGCTCTATGGAGACCTGGTGCACTTGATCAAATAGATGTATACATAGAAAACAAAAAGCAAGGTTCATTTGAAACTGATTTGCCAGAAGAAATAACTGAAATTATTAAAAGCACTAATGGCATCATTTTATATCAAGAACAAATTATTGAAATTGCTAAAAAAATAGGTGGCTACTCGTTTGCTGAGGCTGATTTGTTTAGAAGAGCGATTTCTAAAAAAGACCAAACTGTAATTGATAAAGAACACCCTTTATTTTTAAAGAAAGCAACTGCAAACGGCTACAGTCTAGTGGTTGCTGAAAAAATATTTGCATTCATCAAGAAATTTGCAGAATACGGTTTTAACAAAAGCCACTCAGTTGGCTACGCCACTTTGGCTTACCAAATGGCGTATATCAAAGCAAATTACTTCAACTGTTTTTCTGCTGCTTTCTTTGAACTATATACAGGAGACACAGAAACTATTGTTAAATACGTTTTTGAGGCAAAACTAAAAGGCTACTTTGTTTTAAATCCACGAGTTTTAATTTCTGGCAAAAAATGTAAACTAAGTCAAAACAAAATCTTGCTTCCTTTAACTGTTGTTAAAAGAATTAGCAGTGAAATTGTTGAACAACTAAACTCACAAAAATACACAGACTTTGTTGATTTTTTAACAAAAACTAAAGACATTTTATCGCAAGAACAACTTGAAAACTTAATTTTTGCAAGTACTTTAGATGGTTTTAATTTAACTAAAAAACAAATGCGCGACCTTGCTATGATGCGCGAACATACTGCCTTGCTTTCTGACTACAAAAATGATGAATCTGAATACTCAGACAGTGAACTTAGTGATTTTGAGTTTAAGGCTCTCGGTTTCAACTTAAAATATGATTTACTAATCAAGCTGGCAAAAGAAAAGTATTTTGTGCCGTTTTCTGAAATTGAGCGCAGACACTCAATTACTACAATTGCTAAAATTAAAAACCAAAAAGTTTTTAAAAGTGCTAAAGGAACAAGTGTGGCTAAATTTGAACTGGTCCACGCAAACAGTGCAATTTCTTGCACTGCATTCAACGTATGTGCAGATAAAATAAATGACTTAATGCAAAAAGGCAGTGATATTGTTAAAGTAAATGTCAACCGCACAATTTACAAAGACTCGGTTTCCTATATAGTTGTAGATATTTCTGAGTACACTTTAACTAATTAAAACCAAACAAAAAATGCAGGTATTACCTGCATTTTTCAATTTAGCATTAAGTTTTAAAGTGAACCTGCTTTAGTTAAATGTATTTGGTCTTTAAGTTTCTTTTCTAAAATTGTAAACTCGTTGTTTTCTTTCTTGGCATTATTTAACGCTGTGCTTTTGGCCTCAAGAAAAGCAGTTTGTGCTTCTTTTTCAGAATCTCTGACAATAGCAAGTGAAGCCAATACTTTAGCCGTATTTTGTTTAAACTCAATAATCCCGCGTTCCAAACAAATATACCTAGTTTCGTTGTTTTTAAGAGTTAGCACTAAAGTTGCCTCAAGTGCAGACAAAACAATCGGGATATGCCTGTCCATTATCACAACTTCGCCGTTTTTGTCTTTCAGTAGAAACTTAGTAGCCTCTTTGCTTAACACCAAGCCTTGATATAAATATAGATTAAACTGCATTTTGCGCTTTCTTTAGCGAGTTGGCTTTTTCAAGCATCTCGTCAATTGACCCAACCATATGAAAAGCCTCTTCTTCAATATGGTCGTATTTACCGTCTAGTATGTCTTTAAAACCTTTAATTGTGTCTTTTAAACGAACAAAACTTCCCTTTATTCCGGTAAACTGTTCAGCAACGTGCATGGATTGTGATAAAAAGAAACGCACACGACGTGCACGGTGCACAATTAGTTTATCACTATCTGAAAGTTCATCCATTCCAAGAATTGCAATAATGTCTAGAAGTTCGTAGTATCTTTGAATAATTTCTTGCACTCGTCTAGCCACAGTATAGTGCTCAGTTCCACAAATGTTTGGGTTAAGTGCAGAAGAAGTTGAAGCCAGAGGATCAACTGCCGGATAAATACCTTCTTCAATTAGTTGTCGTTTTAAGTTAGTGGTTGCGTCAAGATGTGAAAACACAGTAGACGGGGCCGGATCTG
>CAUUBG010000008.1:0-13582 GCA_963543345.1 uncultured Acholeplasmataceae bacterium
GTCGATTGACGGTCGAGTTGCAAAAGACTTTGACTGCTATTTAGAAGAAAGCGGTGGGTCTGTCGGAAAGAAATACCGCCGACAAGATGCAATCGGTACACCTTTTTGCATTACCGTGGACTTTGAAAGCGAAGACACTCAAACTGTGACAATTCGCGATCGCGATACCATGCAACAAGAGCGAATTTCTATCAAAGATATCAATCAATATCTTTTAAACAAAATTAAACTTTAGAAAATTGCAAACAAATCAAGACAACATCTTTACTAAAATTAACTCAGAAATCAATATTTTAGAGTTAGTTCAAGAATTAGGGATAGCGGTGACTCAAACCGGCAAAAACTTCAAAGCGCTTTGTCCGTTTCACAATGACAGCAATCCCTCACTTTCTATTTCTGTTGAAAAAAACATCGCCTATTGTATGTCTTGCAAAACAGGTGGTGCTCCTTTTAATTTTTATCAAAAATTTAAGAAACTAGACGTAAAGGCCACGCTTGAGTATTTTTCTAAAAGACTAAATTTAGGATATACCTACAAGCCAGATCCGCTTGAAAAAGAATACACAGCGTGCGCAGAGGCCGCTAAGTTCATGCACATGCGTTTACTTAAAACCAACTCTGGGGCTGAGTTTTTTTCGTATTTAACTGAAAAACGTAGATTAAGTCTAGACACTATTGAACACTTTCAAATCGGTGTTGCGCTTAACGATAACTTAATGTCAGAAACCTTGATTAAACAAGGAATTGCTACGCAAACTTTAAAAAACACATCGCTTATTGGCACGCACGGCGAGCGTATTTATGATTTTTTTAAAAACCGTGTAATGTTTCCGCTTAAAAATATAAGCGGCAAAATTGTTGGGTTTTCTGGTCGTGCATTAACTGAATCTAAAGATAACCCAAAATACGTAAACTCACCAGACACTTTAGTATTTAAAAAAGAAGAAGTAATTTATCACTTGTCAGATGCACTTCAAGAAAACCCTAGAAAAGAAGTTATATTAGTTGAAGGTTTCTTTGACGTCATAGCTCTTTTTAACGCAGGCTTTAAAAATGCTTGTGCGACAATGGGAACTACTTTAACTGAGACTAACTTAAAGATGCTTGTTGACAACGCCAAAAGTATTGTTTTAATGTATGACGGTGACTTACCTGGACAAAAAGCCGCCGAAAGCGTTGCTTTTAAGTTTTTAAGGTTTCCCAAAACCAATGTTTATATAGTAAATATTCCAAATAAACAAGATCCTGATGAGTATTTTCAGACCAATGGCAAAGCCGGAATTGAGAAACTACTTAGCCAAAAACAAGATATCTTGACCTTCTTTTTTAACAAAATAGTAAGTCAAGTAGATATTTCTGACATTACTTCTGTTATGCGTTTTAAAAATAACTTTAAAGAAGTTTTTAAATATGCAGACGAGACAGTTAAGAACTTATTTATCGCCAAAACTAAAGAAAAATTAAATATAGACTTGAGCTTAAACGAAGTTGCCGAAGTTAAACCACCACTTAAGCCCGCAGTTAAGCCAAAAGCCAACTCAGAAATCGAGAAACTAAAACAGGCGATGAACACACTAGTTTTACACTGCTTAAACTCAGAAATTGAGGAACACGCTATTGCTTTAATTAAAAGAGATATCCTTAGACACTTTGAGTTTCAAAGTTACAGTATTTTACTTTTTACAATTTTAACTCACTTAATTGAAAGTAAGTTATACGGCAAAAACAAAACAGCCAGTCAAGTTAAAGTCTACTTTGAAACAGTAGAAGGCTTAAAGCCAAATGAAAGACAAGAGATTTTAAATAAAATCAACTCAGCCATTGAAACGGTTGAAAACAACGAAAGCACAGAGCCGGCTGCTATTACTGCAGACATTGTTAAAATTCTTGCCCACATTAAAAAAATCCGAAAACTAATAGCGGCGACCACTAAAGAAGTTTCTGCAACTTCAAGTAAAGTAGAAATTAACGCCTTTACTAAAGAAGCCAGCGAGATTTTAAATTAAAAAATGAAAGAAACTAACAGACTTGAGTTTTTAGCAAGGCTTACTAAAGGTGCCAATGTAGTTTTAGATATAGGCTGTGATCACGGATATTTTTTAAAAATTTTGTTTGACAAGTATAATTTAAAAAAAGGCATAGCCGTTGACAATAAAGTTCTGCCCCTTGAAAACGCCAAGCGTAATTTAAAGGGCTACAATTGCGACTTTGTATTATCAAATGGTTTTGAAGAAGTTAGTGCTAATTTTGAGGTTTGTAATATCTCGGGAGTTGGAGGAATTACTGCGATTGAAATCCTTAAACTCGCAAGACCTGGAAAATACATAGTTTCTGTGCACTCTAAGTTAACCGAACTTAAGCAATTTTTAAACGAAAAAGGCTTTTGGCTACTAGACGAATACATTGTTTTTGACAAAGGCGTATACTATAATGTTCTTGTTTTAAATTTAAAAAATAAGAAACCTGAAACTAATTTTGACTGTTTTTATTCACCCTTTATTTTAAATAAAAAAGGATACGAAACTTACTTTCTTGAACTAAAAGAAAAATGCGAAAAAATCTTGAAGTTCAGACCAAATGACAAAAAAACTTTATTAGAACTTAAATACATTGACCTGTATTTGTCTAAACACCTAAAATAATTTTAACAAGAGAGGTTTTAATATGAAAAAAATATTTTTATTTATCTTAACCCTACTAAGTGCACTTAGTTTAACTGCTTGTAAACTATATGACCCACGTTGGATAATTCCTGACAACAAAGAAAGCCAAAGTAGTGGAGAAATTGAACAACTACAGCGCAAAATTTTTGACTACTACAAACAAAATTACTACAAGGATATAGACGAACAGTTGTTCGATAGACTTAAATATGGTTCTCTTGAAAACTTTATGAGCCAAATTTTAGACAAGTACTCAAGAGTGTTTGTCAATTATCCTGAACTTTCTGGTGGCGAACCTTCACCATACGACCAAAAAGAAGAAGCTAGAGACGAAATTGGTGTTTCTTTTGAATATCAAGCGAAGTTTCCAAGATTGATTGTTAAAACTGTATACAGACAATCTAGTGCTTTTGGTAAACTTTATCCAACTGATGAAATTCTTGGTGTGGTTAACACTAAGAACAACGACGAAAAATTATATTTTGAACAGGCTCAAGACATTAGCGCAAGAATTGCCGTGCAAATGATTAGAACTCAAACTGATGAAAACAACGGCAAAGTTAAGTTAATTGTCCAAAGCAAAGACGCAAATGATGAGCGTATTGTTGAAGTTGAAAGAAGAAAAACTTATCATCGCTCTGTTGAAGAATTAAACACTGCAGATCCTAAGACCGCAGTTATTAGAATTAGTGAGTTTAAAAAAGATATCACAGGTGATGCTTTTGTCTCTCTTTTAGATAAACTTGAAAAGTCTAAGTTAAATTCAAGCGACAGCACTTTAATTTTAGATTTAAGAAACAATCCAGGTGGTGAGCTTGGCGCTCTTGAAACTATAGTTGGTGCACTACTGCCAAAATCTGAAAATCCATATGCTAAATTAGTTAACTCAAAAACTAAAGAAGAACACATAATTGAAGGTAAACTAGAGAGTAAAAAACCTTATAATATCAAAGTTTTAGTAAATCAAAACTCAGCGTCTGCTGCCGAAGTTTTAGCGGCTTGCTTAAAATACGGTGGTGGATATAAACTATACGGAACTGAAACTTTTGGTAAAAACATTTACCAAAGTTACTATGTGCTGCAACAAGCGACTTTTTCAAAACCGCAAATCACACTTTCTTGTACTCAAGGCTTTTGGCATTATTTTGACCACACACAAAACAAATGGCAAACTTTAGATAAAGAAAACAATCCATTTGAAGTTGAAAAGCTACCGGACGAAAACGCATACACTTTAAACGACAAACAAGACTATTTCCTTGAAAAGGACATCAAAAAAGACACAGTTAACCAAGAGGCTAAAGCTATTCAAAGATATCTATCTCTTCGCTACGCCGCCTTACTTAAAGCAAACTCAGAGACTTTGCGCACAGACGGATATATTGATGAAACCACTATTAAATACATCAAAAAATTCCAAGCAGAATCAGGTATAGCTGTATCAGAAATCGCTGACTTAAATACTAGAAAAGCCCTTTACAAGGCGATGTCAACGTATTACGACAATCCAGATATTGACTTTTTGGTTCAGTTTGCGAAAGCAAATTAAGGTGGGTAAAAACATTGGAAATCCCGCTTATTGAACTTAAAGACATCACGAAAAGTTTTGACAATCAAATAGTTTTGCGTGGTGTCTCTCTAAACATTAACGACAACGAATTTGTTACACTTCTTGGCCCTTCTGGTTGTGGTAAAACCACTTTACTTAGAATAATTGGTGGTTTTGAAACTCCTGGCTCTGGCGATGTTTTGTTTTGTGGCAAAAGTATCGTCGATGTACCTGCACACAAAAGACAAACAAATACCGTATTTCAAAAATACGCTCTTTTTCCACACCTTAATGTTTTTGAAAACATTGCATTCCCACTTAGAATTAAAAACTACCGTTTTAGATTAAAAGAAGCAATTAAAAAACTACAACATGAGTTTTTAGAAAAATCCGAAAAAATCAAAGATAAATCAGAGTTAAAAGAACTTAAAAAAACCTACAAAGCCAAACTTTGGGCACTAAAACATCCCAACGCTAAAATCGACTCAGAAATTAAAGCGCTTAAACGCAGCGAGAAAACCGAAGATAACTTAAAGAAAATCGCTGAACTTAAAAAGAAAAGAGTGACGGCTAAGTCTATTGAAGCCGAACTTTCTAAAAAAGTTTTAAGATACTTAAAACTAGTTGGCCTGCAAGGCTTTGAAAACCGCGAAGTTTCTTCACTTTCTGGAGGTCAGCAACAGCGAGTTGCGATTGCTCGCGCTTTGATAAACGAACCAAAAGTCCTGCTACTTGACGAACCACTTGCAGCTCTTGACTTAAAAACTCGCCAAGAAATGCAATACGAACTAAAAGAAATGCAGAAAAACGCTGGAATTACTTTTATTTTTGTTACGCACGACCAAGAAGAAGCACTAACCATGTCTGACAAAATCGTTGTTATGAACAAAGGAGAAATTCAGCAAATTGGAACCCCTGTAGACATTTACAACGAACCCGTTAACCGCTTTGTTGCGCGTTTTATTGGTGAATCTAACATTATTCCTGCTATCATGAAAGATGACTTTTTGGTAAGTTTTGACCACAAAGAACTTGAGTGCGTAGACTCTGGATTTTCAAAAAACCAGGCAGTTGAAGTTGTACTTCGTCCAGAAGATATAGATATTGTAAAAAAAGGAAATGGTAAGTTTACAGGTATGACAGATTCTGTCGCCTTTAAAGGTATATTTTACGAAATTGACGTGCAAACCAAAGACCGAGTTTACACAATTCACACGACTGACTATGTGCCAGTTGGCAAAGAAGTTGACATAGACTTTAATCCAGAAGACATTCACGTCATGGAAAAGGAAAATGAATAGAAAAATTTTAGACTCAAAAAGAGTCTTTAACTTTTCTTTGTTTTTACCTTACTTGATTTTAATAGTTTTTTTAATTGTAATTCCTTTTGTTTTAATGGTGCTCTATTCTTTTAAAGACAACGCCAGCACTGAGCGAATTAAGTTTACTTTTGAAAACTACACAAATATTTTTACCGACAAAACAGCATCTAAACTGATGTATTCATCAATTAAACTGTCGGCGACAGCTACCTTAATTTGCCTGGCACTTGGCTATCCTTTGGCCTACTCAATTACTTTTTTAAAGAAACGCGCTCAAGTTTTGTGTCTAAGTTTAATAACCGCACCAATGTGGATCAACATGTTAATTAAAGTACTTTCTATCAAGCAAGTTCTAGAAATTCTACCCTTTAATATTTTGGGAACCAACTCAGCGATAGTTTTAGGACTAGTCTATTCTTTTTTGCCGTTTATGGTCTTACCAATTTACGCCAGTCTTTCAAAAATGGACAATTCACTAAAGGAAGCTGCGGCTGACCTTGGAGCTAATAACTTCAAAACTTTTATGTCAGTGGTCTTACCACTGAGTTTGCCAGGTGTATTTTCAGGGATTTTGCTTGTATTTTTGCCAGCAGCAACGAGTGTCGTAATTCCAAAATACCTAGGGAATGGCCGTTATTTAATTGGCAATTTTATTGAACAGCACATCACACAGTCTGGACGATTTGGTTTTGGCTCGGCGATTGCCATTGTATTTTCACTCATCATGATTGCAATTTTACTGCTAATTAAGGTAGCAGATCGAATTAGGTATAAGTGGAATGAAAGACAATAGAAGTTTAATATTTAGAAAAATATTTGTTACACTGGCCATAATTTTGATATATATCCCAGTGCTTTTTGTCGTTATTTTTTCCTTTAACTCCAAAAAATCACTAAAAGAACTCTCTGGTTTTTCAGTTAAGTGGTATCAAGAATTGTTTCTGCGTCCTAACTTAACCCAAGCGGTTATTTATACCATAATTATCGCCGTAATTTCTACAATAATTTCTACAATTATCGGCACACTAGCCGCGATTTCTATTGCGAATTTTTCAAAAAAACGCAAAGACGCTATTTTCTTTTTTAACAACATACCAATAATTTCGCCAGACATTATCTTTGGGCTTTCTCTATTTTTCTTTTTTACCGCTTTTAAAATTCCACTAGGTTTCTTTTCGATCCTGCTTGCCCATATTGCTTTCTCTGTTCCTTTTGTTCTGGCTGCTGTTTATCCCAAAATTTTGACTTTAGATAAAAACATTTTAGACGCAGCGTATGACCTAGGATGTGGATACTTTACCGCAATTTTTAAGATATTGGTTCCGCAAATTAAAGAAGGTATACAAGCAGGCGCTATTATTGCCTTTACTATGTCTTTTGACGACTTTATTATTTCTTACTTTGTTTCGGGTAGTTCAAATATCCAAAATATCTCTATATACCTATATACCTTAAAAAGAGGACTAAACCCTTCAATCAATGCACTTTCTACTTTGATAATCTTGGTAATAATGATCAAAGTAGTTTACGACTACGCAACCGCACTAATTAAGGTCAGAAAAGAAAGAAAGGAAATTGTCCACAATGTTTAAGCCAAGATTATTTAAATATTTAATTTCTTTTTCACTGTTTTTTCTGTTTTTCTTTTTTGTTATTTATAACTTTGTGGTTAACCGCAAAAAGGTTAAACTACTAATTCCAAATGAGTTTTTTGCAGATGAAGAATTAGTTCCGCGATTTACTCGCCAAAACAAAAAAGGACTAGCTTTTTCCAACTTTACCAGCAATGAAGTTGCAGTCCAAAAAATTTCAAACGAAGATAAGTTTGACATTTCTGTGCTTTCTGACTACGCGGCAGTGCAAATGCTTAAAAAAGGCTACATCCAAAAAATTGACTGGAGCAGAATCAAATACAAAAAAGAAGAGATTTTTTCACCACAAATTTATAAACTAATCAAAGACTACAATAAACAAATCAGTACTGACCCCGAGTTTGATTTCCTGGACTACTCAATTCCTTACTTCTGGGGCTATGTTGGTTTGTTTTACAACACAGCCGGCGAGAACTCAGAAGAACTTAAAAAGGATGTTGAAAACCTAGGTTGGGGGATATTTCAAACTAAAGAAAAATACCCCAAAATGGCGATGTACGACAGTTCAAGAGATGGCTTTATGGTAGCACTAAAACATCTCGGCTATACGATGAATCCGCTTTTAGATACCGATAAAAACCAAAAACAAAACCAACCTGCAATTGACGCAGCAATGCATTTTTTAAAAACCTCTATCCAAAATAACCCAAAGATGCGTTTTATTACCGACGAGATTTTTGACGCTATGGCAGACGGTACTTTTGATTTAATTAACGCGTATTCTGGTGACGCTCTTAACATCATTAAAGGCCAAGACGGCAAGGTCAATCAAAACCTTAAGTTCGCGAAACCCAAAAGCGGTACTAACTTTTTTATTGATGGTCTGCAAATTCCAAAAACCGCGAATTTAGACAATGCTTACGACTTTATTAACTTCATGCTGGATTTTGAAAATGCTAAAGACAATGCAGACGAAATCGGCTATATTTCTCCGCTTAAATCAGTTCACAAAAAACAGTTAATGGATACTTTTGATTTAGCTGACAAAACTTTAAATCTTCGTCTCCTTGAGGCGCAAATTGATAAATTTTTTGAAACTGGCAAGGTCAGCGATATTCAAATTAAACCGAAATACGAAAATCTATTTGAAATACTAACTGCGCAAAAAGGCGATAAAGATGAGTTGTTTTTGCACGAAGACATCATGAAAAAAGAAATAGACAGGCTTTGGATTTCATTTAGAGGTTCAAATTAAAAGCGTTAAAAATCAACTTAAAAACTTCTTCTTTATGCCTGAAAATCCAAAGTTTTTCAAAAAAATTGTCTAAAATACAAAATTTAGGCATATTTTTAGCCGAAAACCACTCAGATTAAACCATAAAATGGCTTTGTAGTGTGTTTTTTCTCTTTATTTTTGGAAAAAATATTATATAATTATTTGTGTATTTAGTAAATATTTGAAAGGGATCTGGAGCAAACACTAAATACTTAAATAAATTGCTTCTAGATATAAATTAAGTATGAAAATTACTAAAGTTCAAGTTAAACTTCTTGAAGATTCACAAAAACTTCTTGCAGTTGCTTCAGTTGTGTTTGACGATGTATTCGTTGTTCACGGTGTAAAAGTTCTTGAAGGAGAGTCAGGTCTATTTATCGCTATGCCTTCTCGCAAAACTAACACAGGTGAAAACAGAGACATTGCACACCCTATTGTAAGTGAATTTAGAGCAGAATTAACAGACGCTGTATTAAAAGAATACAACGCTCAAGTTCAAGCTAAATAAGTTAATTTAATATATTTTGTAAAATAAAAGTAGGGTATACCTACTTTTATTTTTTTAAATTAAAAAAAATAAGAAGGATACACATGGAAACAATTATTAATGGTAAAAAAATTAAGCTATTTACTCTATCTGCAAATCCAGACCTTGCAGATAAAATTTCTGCATACACAAACATTCCTTTATCTAAAGTCAATACACTGAAGTTTCAAGACGGCGAAGTTTGTCTGTCTGCCGACGAAAGTGTGCGCGCATGCCATACTTTTATTATTCAACCAACTTGCCGTCCTGTTAACGAAAACTTAATGGAATTATTTATTTTTGTAGACTCGCTAAAAAGAGCCTCAGTTGGACCAATTTCCGTTATCATGCCGTATTATGGATATTGTCGTCAAGACAGAAAAGATCAGTCTAGACTGCCAATTACTGCAAAGTTAGTGGCAAATCTACTAGAAAAATCGGGAATCGACAGACTAATTTGCATTGACCTGCATGTTGCTCAAATCCAAGGGTTCTTCGACATTCCGATCGATAACTTCTCAGCAGCCGCGGTTTTTGCTGCACACATGGACAAAAAGAAACTAAAAGACGTAGTTGTAGTCTCTCCTGACCACGGTGGTGCTGCACGTGCGCGTAATTTCTCTAAACTACTTAAAAACGAAACACCAATCGCAATTATTGACAAGCGCCGACCACGCGCAAATGTTGCCGAAATTTTAAATATTATCGGCGATGTTAAAGGAAAAACTTGTATTTTGCTTGACGACATTATAGATACCGCTGGTACCTTAGTTGCAGGTGCAGAAGCGTTGCAAAAGGCAGGCGCTAAAGAAGTATATGCGATTGCTACTCACCCAATTTTTTCTGGCAACGCAATTGAAAAAATCAACAATTCTTGTCTAAAAGAAGTAATAGTCGCAGACACTATTCCACTGCAACCACACGCTAAAGAGTCTAAAAAAATTGTGCAATTGACTATGAGTAAAATGCTTGGTAAAGCAATTTTAAATATCATTAACGACGTTTCTGTAACCCCTGTATTTCAAAAAATAGAAGAGTAGATGAAACTAATTGTTGGACTAGGGAATCCAGGCGTGCACTATGAAAATACTAGACACAATATTGGATTTCAAATACTTGATTTAATTCAAAAGCGATTTCTAAAACAATTTTCTTTTAACTCAAAGTTTGAGTGTTTTGAGTTAAAAGAAAAAATAGACGAAGAAACTGTTATTTTTATTAAACCTACTACTTACATGAACTTATCTGGAAACGCGTTAATAAAAGTTAAAAACTACTTTAAAGTAGATTGCGCAGATATTTTAGTGATAGTTGATGACATTAACCTACCACTTGGTTCAGTTAGAATCAGAGAGTCTGGTTCTGCTGGTGGACACAATGGGCTGAAAAGCATTGAGTCTGTCCTTGGCACTACTCAGTATAAAAGAATTAAAATAGGTTGTGGGAAGCCAGACATTGACATTGACTTAAAAGACTATGTTTTGGCTAATTTCACTAAATCAGAGCAAGCAACTTTAATTAAAAATGCCTATCCTGTTGCGGTTGATGCAATATATGATTTCATTTCTGGCGTTGATTTTCACAAAATAACTTCTAAATATAATATAAATGCTTGATTTAAAACTCCTTAATTTTTTAAAAGATGCATATAAGAATACCACACACTCTGTGTCTGAGTGTATTTCTTATAATGCATTTTTTACTGTTAAAACCTATTTAAATAGCACAGGGACTGTGTTTTTAGTTCTACCAAATTTACACCAGGCTCAACTTTATTTTGACTATCTTTACAATATTTTTAACCCAGAGCAGGTTTTGTTTTTTCCAGTAGATGAACTGATTACCCAAATTATGGCCTATTCTTCTAAAGACTTTTTAAGCCAACGCGTAAACACAGTCCACGCACTTTTAAAGGACCAAAGAAAAATAGTAGTCACCAATGACCTTGCTTTAACTAAAAAACTTTTTAGTTTAAGTAAGTACCTAGAAAATCAGGTTTTTATAAAAACTGGTACGGAGTTAAAACCAGAAACACTCGCCGAAAAGTTAATAACTTTTGGCTACCAAAAAGAGTATACTTTAAGCGCACCTGAGACTTACTCAATTCGCGGCGATATTTTTGATATTTATCCGCTTGGCTTCAAAGATCCAATTAGAATAAACTTTTCAGATGACTTAGTTGAAACAATTAAAACCTTTAGTCTAGACACTCAACTTTCAAAAACCAAAGTTGACACGCTTTCGCTTTTTCCTGCAACTGAACTTTTTTACACAAATCTTGAGTTAAAACAGGTGGAGTCTAAAATCAAGTCTTACTTTAGCAATCTCAACCTGTCTGCTGAAGAACAAGAAAAGTTAAACAAAGATATGTTTAATTTAGTTAACAGAACAGAACTAGATTCGCTGGGTCTGTATTTAGGTTTCTTTACTGAAAGCAACAATACTATCTTTGATTTTGCCAAATCCAGCGAAGTTATATTTGTAGATAGAGAAAAATACTTGGTCAACAACACTCAGCGCCAAGACGACCTTGCTCAGTTTAAAAAAAGTTACAACGGTAGTAATCTAATTACGAACAATTTTTTATACGACTTTGAAAAATCGCTTAGCAGAGCGACTTTAGAGTTTCATACAAATGTTTTTTTAAGTGAAAAATATGTGTTTGAGCCAGTTTTTTACGCAGGTAACTTTGAAAAATTTTATATTTACAATAAAGATATTTTAAAAAAATACCAAACAATTTTACTTTATAAAGCAGACGGTGAAAAAAACAAAATCGCAGACTTTCTTTTAGAAAAAGAAATTAATTTTTCGTGTAGTCTTGATAATAAAGAAACCAATGTTTGGTTAGTTAAAGACAATACGCACCTTAGTTTCATAGACCCTTTTTTGAAAATTGCGGTGTTTTCTGCACATGTTTTGTTTAACTCAAATACCAAACCCAAAGTTAGATATAAAGCATTACTTAGTAATGCTAAGACACTTGAGAATCCAGATGAACTTACTGTAAATGAATACGTTGTGCATGTTAATTTTGGAATCGGCATGTATCTAGGTTTAACTACCAACACAATATCTGGATTTAAAAAAGACTATTTACTTCTTGAGTATGCTAACTCAGAGAAAGTATATGTTCCAGTTTCCCAAATTAACTTAGTGTTAAAATACGCAAAGCCCGGTGCAAATGTTAAGTTAAGCGCGCTAGGCTCTAAAAAATGGACAGCATCTAAATTAAAAGCCTTTGAAAATGCAAAGGCAGTAGCTAGCCGTTTAATTGCTTTATATGAAGTCAGACACAACTCCAAGGGCGCTGAAATTAAAGGAGAACCTGAACTTGAGCAAGAACTTGCCAAAGACTTTAACTTTGAGTTAACCAAAGACCAAGAAACCGCAATTCAAGCAGTTTTTAGAGATATGGCTAAACCCGTGCCGATGGAAAGACTGATAATTGGCGACGTTGGTTTTGGGAAAACCGAAGTAGCATTGAGAGCTGCCTACAGAGCAATAATTTCGGGCAAGCAAGTTGCCTATATTTGTCCAACTACAATACTGGCAAGTCAGCAAGCTGAACTTTTTAAATCTAGACTAACTAAGTTTGGAGTAAACGTTGCTGTGCTTTCGCGTTTGGTTGAAAAAACCAAACAAGCTAAGTATATTCATGGGCTTAGCACCGGAATTTACGATATTGCGATCGGCACCCACCGTTTACTTTCTAAAGATATTAAGTTTAAGAACTTGGGTTTACTTATAATTGACGAAGAACAACGTTTTGGTGCAATTGACAAAGAAAAAATCAAAGAACTTACTTTAAATGTAGACACGCTTTACTTATCTGCGACTCCAATTCCTCGCACACTTGAGCAAACTCTTTCTGGCTTAAAGTCCTACTCCTTAATCGAAACCCCGCCAAGCAACCGCTATCCTGTGCAGACTTATGTACTTCCGCATGAAGACTTAATTGTCAAAGAAATCATTCAAAGAGAGCTGTCTAGAGCAGGCCAAGTTTTTTATCTTTTTAACGATATTGCTAAAATTAAACAAAAGTTAGAAACTTTAAAGACTCAAGTCCCTGAGGCCAAAATTGCCTACGTGCACAGTAGATTAAATAAAGCAGAAATTGAAAGTATACTTAGCGATTTTGTGGAACACAAAATAGATGTACTTTTAACCACCACTATTGTTGAGTCTGGCATTGACATTGCCAACGCCAATACTTTGATTGTTGAACGCGCCGATCGCTTCGGCTTGGCTCAACTTTATCAACTCAGAGGTAGAGTCGGCAGAAGCGACAAAATCGCCTATACTTACTTTACTTACCAAAAAGACAAAGAAATGACTGAAGACGCAAAAAAACGGCTAAGTGCAATTAAGCGCTTTGTAAATCTAGGTTCTGGTTTTGCGATTTCTTTAGAAGACCTTTCAATTAGAGGAGGCGGCGATATTTTTGGCAAAGAACAGTCTGGCTTTATTGAAAGTGTAGGCACGCAAATGTATTTAAAGTTAATTTCTGAGCAGTTGACCGGCAAACCTGCGTTTGAAGAAATAGACCCCAAAACTTCCATTTACTCGCAATCTATTGATCAGACCTACATAGAAAGCGAAAACTTAAGAATTGCTTATCACAAAAAAATCGCGAGACTAACCTCTTTTAAGG
>CAUUBG010000009.1:0-13272 GCA_963543345.1 uncultured Acholeplasmataceae bacterium
CGTCAGCCGGTACATATACGGCCTGAATTGAAGTAATTGAACCGTCTTTAGTTGAAGTAATTCGCTCTTGTAGTCTACCCATTTCGGTTGCTAAAGTTGGTTGGTAGCCAACTGCCGAAGGCATGCGGCCAAGAAGTGCTGAAACCTCTGAACCTGCTTGTACATATCTAAAAATGTTGTCAATGAAAAGCAAAGTGTCTTGTTTTTTAACATCGCGAAAATACTCAGCCATAGTAAGCGCGGTCAGCGGTGCTCGCATACGAACACCTGGTGGTTCGTTCATTTGGCCAAAAACTAGGGCTGTGTTTTTCAAAACTCCGGTCTCTTTCATTTCTGTGTAAAGATCAAAACCTTCGCGAGAACGTTCACCAACTCCGGCGAAAATAGAAATCCCGCCAGTGGCTTTCGCAACGTTGTGAATTAGTTCTTGAATTAAGACGGTTTTTCCAACTCCAGCACCGCCGAATAACCCAATTTTCCCACCTTTGATGTAAGGTGCAAGCAAGTCAATCACTTTAATTCCAGTTTCCAAAATTTCAATTTCTGTAGAAAGTTTAGCAAACTGTGGTGGAGCCTTGTGAATTGGCTCAGGTTTGACAGAATCTGTTTTTAGTTCTCCGTTTAAGTCAATTGTTTGTCCAAGCGTGTTAAACATACGACCAAGGGTTTTAGTGCCAACTGGTACTTTAATTGGGGCTTTGGTGTCAATCACTTCAAGTCCTTTTTTAAGACCATCGGTAGGAGAGAAGGCAATAGTTCTACAAACCTTGTCGCCAACGTGTAGAAGTACTTCTAAAAAGCACTCTTGTCCGTGATTATTAACTTTTAAACAGGTATTGATCTTTGGTAGTTCAGTGTCAAAGTAAACATCTACTACTGGACCAATAATTTCGTGTATTTTTCCCATTTTTAATCCTTTCTGGTCAAGAGCCGTTGACTATGTCTATCAACTCAGAAGTAATTTGACCTTGTCTTGCGCGGTTGTATTCCAGTGTTAATTTTTCAAATAATTTTTTGCAGTTATCAGAGGCTTTTTTCATCGCAAGTTGCCGCTCTTGATGTTCACAGGCCTTAGACTTTAGCATTGCTCCAAAAATTTTAGATTCTATGAATGTCACAATTAACTCACTTATTATTCTATTTTTAGATTCATCGTAAATATATTCAGTTTGTGGGCTTTCTTGTTCTTCAAAAATATGTCTGGTAATTGGCAAAATTCGCTCAATTTTAGTTTCTTTTTCTAAAGCGTTTTTGGAGTTGTTGTAAACTAGATAGACGTTTTTAATGTAGCCTGCTAAAAACAGATTTTTAATGTCTAAAACGTATTTGCGAAAATAAGTAATGTTGATGTCTTCGCGGTTAAAGATTGGTTTTTTGTTAATCAGAATATTTTCTTTTTGGCGAAAAAAACTGTGGCCTTTTTTGCCAATCACGAGTGCATGGTGATTTTGGTTACGACGAGAATGCAGGAATAACTTCTTAAAAAGCTCTGAGTGAAAAGACCCACACAGCCCTTTGTCAGAAGTTATTACTATATAAATAGTTTCGCCGTTTTCGTGTTTTTGAAAAATCGGATTTTCGTTTGTTTTAAAAACTGAAAGAAAAATCTCTTTAAATGAACGCATAAATAAGTTATATTCCGTAATTTTGCGTTGGGCTGAGTTGATTTTAGAAAGAGCTGTTGCTTGCATTGCCGAAACTATTTTTTCAGTTTCAGAAAGCGCCTGGATTTTTTTCTTAGTTTCTTTTAAGTTAAGCATTAAAGAACCTTTTTGATTTTCAAAATCAGTTCTGCCATTAGCGTGTCTTCAGGAAAATCTTTAGTTTTAGAAATTGCGCTATAAACCGCTTTTCCAGTCTCTTCGCTTTGCAGAAACTTAGTGACAAAATTAACAAAAGTTTTAACTTTAGTCAAAGGAATGTCGTCAAGCAGTTCACGGTTAAGTGCCCAAAGCACGCAAGCAAGTGTGGTAAAGTCAATTAGTTCATGAATATTTTGCTTAAAAATTTCAATAACCAGGCGACCTCTGGCTAGTTTCTTTAAAGAAAGTTCATCTAAATCTGAGCCAAATTGTGAGAAAGACTCAAGTTCTTTATATGACGCTAAAAATATACGAAGTAGTCCAGACACTCGCTTAACTGCTTTAAACTGAGCAGAGCCACCAACTCGGGAAACCGATAGTCCTGAGTTAATAGCGGGACGAATACCTTTGTAAAAAAGTTCGGTTTCTAGAAAAATTTGTCCATCAGTAATAGAAATTACGTTAGTTGGAATATAGGCAGAAATGTCTCCTGCTTTAGTTTCAATGATTGGAAGCGCGGTAAGTGAGCCTCCGCCTAAAACTTTAGATAATTTTGCAGAGCGTTCAAGTAGTCTTGAGTGCAGGTAAAATATGTCTCCAGGAAAAGCCTCGCGGCCAGGTGGGCGTTTAAGTAGTAGTGAAAGTTCGCGGTAAGCCACAGCGTGCTTAGAAAGGTCGTCGTAAACTATTAAAACATCACGTCCACGTTCAGCGAAGTATTCGGCCATAGAACACGCGGAAAATGGAGCCAAATACTGAAGTGTTCCTTCTTTGTGAGCAGGAGCCGAGACTATAATTGTGTAGTCAAGTGCGTTGTGTTCTTCTAAAGTTTTTCTAATTTGCGCAACAGTTTGTTGTTTTTGGCCAATTGCTGTGTAGACACATATTACATTTTTACCCTGTTGGTTTAAAATTGTGTCAATAGCAATAGAAGTTTTGCCGGTTTGACGGTCGCCAATAATTAACTCTCTTTGGCCTTTGCCAATCGGAATCAAGGCATCTATCATTCCAATGCCTGTAAGTAGTGGTTCGTTGACGTGGTCTCGCTCCATCACGGCGTGCGCAGGCCTTTCAATTGGCAGAGTTTCTGAAGTTATAATTTTTTCAAGTCCGTCTTGAGGCTCACCAAGCGGATCTACTACGCGTCCAAGTAAAGACTCGCCAACTGGCACTTCAAATATTTTGCCGGTTAGCCTACACTCATCGCCTTCCTTAATTGAAAAAATATCTCCTAGTAAAATAATTCCGACTTTATCAACTTCTAAGTTAAAAATTACCCCAAAACAAGAACTGTTAAATACAACTTTTTCGCCCATCATGGCGTTTTTAAGTCCATAGCAAAAACATATTCCATCACCAACTGTCAAAATATAGCCGACTTCTTGGAACTGGCTTTCGTTTTGTTGAGCCTTCAGCTCTTCTTCAATTTGAGTTTGCAGTTTTTTGATATCTAAAGCCATTTTGTTTCCTTTCTTTATCTAAACATTTCTCTTAATTTGGTTAAAACTGACAAGTCCAGGCTGCGGCCAGCATAATCAATCTTAAGGCCATCTATTAGTTTTGGATTGATTTCTTGTCTTAAAATTAAGGCCTTGCCTTGAATAATTTTTTTAAGTTCAGATGTTAGAGTTTTAATTTGTGTATCTGTTAGTTTTTTAGGCGAAGAAATAGTTACATATGCTTGATTTCTTTCAATGTTTTGCAAGCGCATAAACTCCGCATAAATTTTGTCAATTGCCAAAATTGCTTTGTCTTTAATTAAAATTTTTACAAAACTTTGAGTTTCTTCACTGAACTGAGCAAGAACTCTTTCGGCGTCTATGCGACCATATGCTAGTGCTGAAATTAACTCAGGGCTTTTGGCATAAATATTTTTAAAAGTGTGGAGTTCTTCAATTAAAACCTTTTGTGAAGTTTTGTCTTTAACAAAATTAAAATAGGCGTGTGCGTATTTGACGTAATTATTTTTTTGCATTTTCAAGTTCAGTTTCTATTAAAAGATCAAGTTCGTTTTCGTATAAGTTTTTATCAATTTCTTTTTTGACAATTAACTTAGTAGCCTTGTAGGAAATCGCTTTAATTGCTTGTTTGATTTCTGCTTCTTTTTCTTTGATTTCGGCCTCAATTTCACTGTCTAGTTTAGCAAGTCGACGCTCTGCGGTTTTTTTAGCTTTAGCCAAAATTTCGTCGCGTTCTAATTGGGCGTCTTTAATTAAAGTGTCTCTCATCTGTTCGATGTCGTCGCGAGCAGATAGATATTTTTGACTAATTTCTGCCTTTAAGGCTTTGATTTCTTCTTGTGCTTTATTCGCTTCTTGTTTTTCTTTAATTTCCTGCATTCTGTGCTCATCTAAAAACTTTGTGATTTTTTTCCAAAAGAAAAAACGCACTATTAGATAAAGAATAAACAGCGCAGTTAATTGATAGACAATAATAGACCAATCTGAAAACATTGAGTAAAGACCCTTTTCCACGGTCTTTACGATGTTTTTAGAAATATCTGTGTAAATAGTCATTTTAAAAAAAGCGAAACTAAATGGGTGCTTATTTACTTGCTAAAGTAAAGGCAACAACCATACCATAGATGGCAGAAGTTTCAACGACGGTTTGGGCAATGATCATTAAAATCATAATTTTGTTTGAAGCTTCTGGTTGACGGGCAACGCCTTCAACGGCTTTCATACCAATTAAACCTTGTCCAATTGAAGTTGCAAAACCAGTAAATACGGCAATACCAGCGCCAATGTAGGCAAGTGAACCTACAACTTGCATTAAGTTTAAGTTAGCAATTAAGTTTAAAATTGTGTCCATAAAATATATCCTCCTAATTTTAATTTTTTGCGTTTTTGTATACTAAATTATACTCTAGTAAAAAGTTTTCATCTGTGTTTTCATATTTATCTGTGTCCTCAGTTTTTTGAGAAATCGCAATAACTGTAAGTAGCACAAACACCAAAGTTTGAATGCAGCCAAACAGAATATCAAAGATAAAATGCATAATTGGTGTGACAAACGGAGAAAGACCGCCTAGTAGTGAGTAGACTAAAGAAAGCAGAATTCCGCCACTCACTATATTTCCAAATAAACGAAAACTCATTGAAAGAATGGGTGTGAACTCAGAAAGCAGGTTAATTGGAAACATAATAGAAACTGGTTCAAACAAACCTTTAAAGTGTTTGGCTTTTCTTGACTTTAGTCCAATTTGATGTTTGCAATATAGTGAAAACAGTGTCAGCGGAACTGTGATTGCGGTAAAAGCAGTTGGTGTAATTAGTCCAAAAATTCCCGAAATATTGGCAAACAAAATAAAGAAAATGAGCGTGAAGATGTATGGTGCTGCGGTTCGCCAGTGAATCCCAATGTTTTGTTTTAAGAAAGTGTTGACGCTGTCAACTGCTTTAATGTGCCAGTAGAGAAACTTATTTGGTTCTTTTCCGCGAAGTCTTTCAACAGCAGCACCAATTGCAGAGACGTATACTGAGATTATCGTCATTATGAAAAGAGATGCAAAAAAATACGGAGTAATCGCTTGTGGGAACTTATTGATTTCTAGATTTTCTAACATATTTCTCCTTTCTTTATTTTCGCTTCAAATAATATAGCAATACTTGCGAGTACTATACTTGCGGCCAAAGTGGTGCCAAAACTTAAATAATTTAAACCAGGCGTTTTTGACTTTAAAATACTACTTAAAATAAAAATTAGTAAAAACAACATAAAAATTACAAAGTTTTGCAAAATAGTAAACCCGAAAACCTGGGCTTTTTTAAAGGTTTTTAGCTCTACTTTCAAAATCAAAGTAAATAAAAAACAATAAACTAAAGCAAGGTTTGAAAATAAATACGCAGTTTTATCAATGTACAACCAAATAAGGCTAGAAATAAAACTAAATAAGTAAAGAAAATAGACAAAGTGATTAATCGTTTTGATTTTCATCGCCAATTTTTGGGGTGTCTTGATGTTTTGTTTCCTTCTTCTCAGTTTTAATTAGTTTGCGGTAAATGTTTAGAGCAAAAGAAATTGAAGAAACAAATCCAATTCCAAAACCAATTAAAGCAACAACACCAATGCCAACTGGACTATAGCCCGACTTTTTGGCAATCAAAGCACCGACAGCAGTTGGGATTAGTAGTGAAAAAATAATTTGACTGACAAGTAAATACCAGGCTCCGAATTTTTTCATAAATTACTTAGTGCCAAATAAACGGTCGCCACAATCCCCGAGTCCTGGAACAATGTAGCCGTTTTCATTTAAGCGGTTATCTTCTTGTGCTAAATAAATATCAACGTCTGGATGTTTTTCTTGCAGTAACTGAATACCTTCAGGGCAACCAACAATACCGGCATATCTGATGTTTTTAACACCAATTTCTTTTAGAGCCTGAATTGCGTAAGCGGCAGAATGACCAGTTGCTAACATTGGGTCTAGCACAATAACAAGCGAGTTTTTGGTGTTTTCAGGAACTTTAAAGAAATATTTTTTTGGCTCCAAGGTTTCTTCATCGCGGTATAGCCCAATGTGTCCGATTTTGGCAGTTGGAATTAAACTACAAACCCCTTCAACCATACCAAGTCCTGCTCTTAAAACCGGAATTAAAACAACTTCTTCTTTGAGTTCCTGGCATTTAGTTTTAACAATCGGAGTAGTAACTTCGACGGTTTTAGTTTGAAAATCGCGAGAAAGTTCATAAGTCACCAAGGTAGCAATTTCAGAAACCAGTTCTCTAAACTCTTTGGTTTTAGTGTGAACTGAACGCAGTTGGCTCATCTTGTGTTCAATTAGTGGGTGATTTAAAATTTTTACCATTGTCTACTCCTATTGATTAAAGTGAGTTTAGCATGTCAACTCTACGTTGATGCCTGCCTGCTTCAAATTCAGTTTGCAAAAACTCTTCAACAAACTCAATTAACACACTTGACTCAAATCCACGTCCGCTTAACGCAATTATGTTTGCGTTGTTGTGAAGTTTTGCTAAGTGAGCGGCTTCTTTTGTGTAAACCAAGGCACATCTGGCTCCTTTGACTTTATTGGCAGCAATAGAAATACCAATTCCTGAACCGCAGACAACAATGCCAAGTGAGTCTTTGGTTTCAACTACTTTTCTGGCAACTTTTTCACCGAAAACAGGATAGTCAACTGAATCTGTTGAGTTAGTTCCGAGGTCAGTAATTATGTACTTAGTAGTTTCTTTTAAATGTGTTTTGATTTTTTCTTTTGCCGAAAAACCAGCATGGTCAGATCCGATAAATATTTCCATGATTACCTACCTTTTTAGAACTTTTTCCGTCCTTATATAATATTATATTACAATTATAAAGGTTTGTAAATATTTGAAATGAGTGTTTTGTTTGCATGTTTTTTTAAAATGTGTTAATATAATAAAATACGAAAGGAGGAAAAACATGAAAAAAAGTAGAAAAAACATTCTTAGTGTCCTAAAAAATGTAGTTGCAAAAAGCGTTAGAAATGCTACTATCGGTATCTTGAGTTCAATTAACGACTGCGACCACTAGATATAACTTGTTGTGTATCATAATTGTTTATCTTATTTAAGATAAATAATTATTCTTACCACCAAGTCAAATTCTTTTTAATAAATTATTTAACTAAGTAAATACTTTATTAAAGTGAATTTAAATCAAAAAGTGCCACATTTCCTAAATAATTGAAACGTGGCACTTTTTCATTTATTGAGTTTATTTTTTAAAACATACTATTGTTTAAAATTTTGCGTATGTGTGTTTTTTTCTTTTTGGTCAAGTGGTTTGCTTTCTATTTATTTGTTTTGAACAACAGCCTCTAATTTGCTAAAAGTAAAATAACCTTCTTTAATAATATTTTCAATTATTTCCTTTAAAATACTAGGCGTAATTTTTTTATTCTCAAGCCAGTTTTTAATCAAAATATACTGATTGGCAGAAAGTGGTTTGGCATTTTTTTCAATGAGTTCGCCAATCTCTTTAAGTAGACACTCTTGCGGGTCTGACTCTGGATTTTGAATGAAGTCTAAAATTTGTGCGTAGAGTGGTTTTAAAGAAATTAACTCCCTAACTTTGCCACTTTCATTTTCTTCGTAGACAAAAGTTATGATTTTTTTGGAGTGCAGTGAGTTTAAAGTGTTTTCAGCAACACTTTTTTCAAGTCCGGTTCTTTTTACAAAAGAAAGCACTGTATGTTTTTTCTTTTTTTCAGAAAGCAGGAGTACCACAAAAGAATACTCATTTGCCGATAAGTTTAATTTCTTTTGGTGTTCTGAAACTAATTTTAAGAAGTCAAGTGAGTAGTCTAAAAATAATTTTTCAAGCATTTATATTCTCCTTAGTCTGCAATTTCTCAAGGGCTTTTTTAGCAGCCTCTTTTTCAGACAATGCCTTTGAACGACCAGTTCCGGTAGCAAGGAGTACATCTTTTTCATAATAAACTCCTGAGACAAAAACTTTGTCATTGCTAGGACCTGTTTCAGAAATTAGTTTATAGGAAATTAACTTATTTGAAAATCCTTGATAATACTCTTGTAAGACGGTTTTGTAGTCAATAATATCAATCTCTTTTAAAAAGACAGACCATATGTATTTCTCAAAAAAATATCTACAGTTGTCAATCCCACTGTCTAGATAAATTGAGCCAATCAAGGCCTCCATACAGTCGGCAATTATGGATTTTGGAATTGGAGAAACTCGGGTTTTAATGTAGTTATCTAAGTTGATTTTTTTGGCGTAAACCAAAAGTGCGTCTTCTGAAATCATGGCCGCTCTTTGTTTAGAAAGAAAACCTTCGTTTTCATCTGGATACTTATTTAGAAGTGCTTCTGCGGCCAAGAAGTCCAAAATACTGTCTCCTAAAAATTCGCGGCGTTCGTAGTTCGGAAGTTTGTTTAAATTACCGTAAGATGAGTGAATAAAAGCAGGAATGAAGTTTTTTAAGTTTTTTACCTTAACTCCGATTGACTTTAAAAAAGCTTTTTCGTTAGTCATTTTCAAGTTCTTTTAAGAATTTTTCAATAATGTTGTTTTCAACAAAAACTTTAGCCTGTTTAATAGCTTGTTTTAAATCTTGGTGTTTAGCAGCGCCATGTGCTTTAACTACAACACCTTTAGTTCCAAGAATCAAGGCGCCACCTGTGTCGTTTGCAGTCAATTTTTTAACTGCTCTTTTAATTGATTTTCTTAAAATTAAGAAGGCTAGTTTTTTAAGTAAACAGTATTTAAGTTCTTTTTTAAAGTTCTCTTTAAAGCCTAACAAGGCGCCTTCCATTGATTTTAAAATTAAGTTGCCACTGAATCCGTCTGTTACTAAAACATCTGCGTTTTTAAAAAAAAGTTCTTTTGGTTCAACATTTCCGTAAAAATTAAATTCGTGAGTTTCTTTAAGTAAATCATAAGCAGAACGCTCAAACTCACGACCTTTACCTTTTTCAGAACCTATAGAAACTAGACCGACTTGTGGCACAAATTCGTTGTTTCCAATAAGTTGTTTTAAATAAGTAACACCGATTTGCGAAAAATCAACTAAATCTTTTGGCGAAATTTCAGCAGTAGCACCACAATCTAGCAGAATTTTTTTAGTTCCATCAACTGTGTTGAAAGGAATGGCTAATGCTAATCTACGAACTTTTGGTAGCCTACCTACAATTAAGTGAGACCCAAAAACCACAGCTTGAGTAGGTCCTGCTGAAACCACGGCATTAACTTGATTGTTTTTAAGTAAAGTAAGTGCTTTAAAAAGGGAATGTTCTGGAGACTTTCTAAACTCAGCAAATGGGTCTTCCACTCCCATATCTAGGTATTTATCTGTGTGAATAATTTTACATTTGGGGTGATTAAGAAACTCACTTAGCTTATTTTCATTTCCAACTAAGTAAAACTCAATATTTGTATTTTCGCCCAACAAGGCTCTTATTGCTTTTTTATTTTCTAAAATGCCAAGGTCCCCGCCCATCATATCAACGGCTATTTTAATCATTTTTATCTCCTTCAATTGTAGCAAACACAGCCAATGCTGTCATTGCTTCTACAATAACTGGTGCTCTTAAACCAAAGCAAATATCGTGTCTACCCTGGATTTCTATCAACTCTATTTTACCAGTTTTTAAGTTAATAGTTTCTTGTGGTTTGGAAATTGAACCAGTTGGTCTAAAAGTAGTTTCAATTAAAATAGGATTACCATTTGAAATCCCGCCAACTATTCCACCTGCATTGTTAGTATGAGTTCTGCCTGTTAAATCAGCTAAAACGTCATTATATTCAGAGCCTTTTTTGCAAACTGTATCTGAACCAAGGCCAAAACCAAGCGCTTTCACACCAGGTATTAAATACACAAATCTAGCAATATTGGAGTTTAGTTTGTTAAAGAAAACCGAACCAACACCGGGTTTTAATCCAGTTAAAGTAGTGCTTATTTTAACGCCAACGCTGTCTTGTTCTGCTTTGATTTGATTTAAATACTCAACAAACTTCAAAGGACCTTTTTCAGTACCGATTTGCTTAATTTGACTGCTGAACTCAATGCCTAAATATTGGCGAATTATTTCGCCAATAAAGACAAACAAAATTGTGGTTCTACCAGAGAAAAGTCCACCACCTGGAAAAGTCTTTCCATACTTTTGAATTGAAACAAAATCAGCCTGACCTGGTCTTGGAGTTAAACTAAACTGTTCGTAGTCTTTAGATATAGTGTTTGTGTTTTCAAAAAAAACATCAATAACATCACCATTAGTTTTATTTTCCTTAAACCCAGAGACGATAATGTACTTATCTGGCTCTTTTCTAGGAGTTGTAAAAATAGAAGTAGACTTGCGTCTTTCTAAGGCTTTCTCTACTTGTTTAAAATCAACATAAAAATCTTTTGGAAACCCAAATAGCCGAATTCCGATTTTTTCGCTATGAGTGTCTCCGTAGATTTCTATTTTGACTTTTTTAAATATCTCTAAGCTCTGCATTTTCAATATACCAAAATAAGGCGCTAAGTAGTTCGCCAGTATCAGTTTCTTTAGTCAAGGCAGCGTAAAGCGAGACAAATGCTTGGTAAATAAGCATAGTTTCGCCGTACTGTACTTGCGGATACTTAAGTCTAAACTCAAGGTCATCTAGTTTATAGTTAACCGAGGCAATAAACCCTGCAGTTTTAAAAATCTTAGGGTCAAACGAACCTTGGTCAATTAGTTGTTTAAATGAACAAGTTGTGGCGTTAAAAATAGCGGTTTCACTATTTACTTTAGCCAGTTTTAAAAATTCAGAGTAGCTGATTTCACCTTCTTTTTGTGGCGAAAGTGAGACAAAGAAAATTAGCGGCATTGCTAAATTAGAGTTTTCTGTGTAATACTCAAGCGCTGCCTTAATAGTTCTAGCAACTGCACCAGTTCCCAAAATATAGACTTCTTTTTTTAAATTAGGGATAGATTGAATAAATGAAAACACGCCAAAAAAATCAGTGTTTAGTAAAAAAAGTTCTTCGTTTTTTTCAAAAACTGTATTAGCGGCTTTTGTCATTTTAACAATATCGCTTTTTTTGTCAGTGATTTTAAGGACAGCGTTTTTAAAAGGTGTAGTGATATTCAAAAATAATTTATTTTCATCTAAAACTAAGTTTTCAACAAGCTCAGGTAAATCTTTTTCATCTTCACATTCAAATAACTCATATGGATATTTTTTGACTTTTACAGCCTTAGCAATTTCTTCGTGAATTTCTGGAGACAAGGAGTCTGCAATTCCTTTGCCAACCAAACCAGCGCCGAACACAGAAAGTTGGTTGCTAGATTCAGTAAATGAAACTAAGTGATTAAAGAAATTTCTTGCAAGTATTGATTTTTTTTGATTGATAACAATACGACGACGGTCGTATGAAACTAAATCAAGTAGGTTTTCTTTTTTAAACTTAGCAACTTTGTCAGTAATTTTTTTGCGTTCTAAAAGTGCGGCTTCAATTTTTACGTCAATTGCATCAATTTGACTGCGCAGTTTTTCAAGTTCTACAAAGTCTTGCAAATCGGTTTTAAAGTAAGAAATAAACTCAGGATATGATTTATAGACCGAAATGTATTTTGGTAAAGTAAACTGAGGTACTTTAGCCCAGTATCTAAAAATCAGTTCCAACATTTGTGCACGATGGTCAAAAAAATCAGAACAGTGAACATGGAAAAAATCACACTCCTTCAAAACTGTAAACTCAAGCGTTCCATCTTTATAAAGGTGGTTTATGTTAAGTTGTTTCAAAATAGAAATTAACAGAGCAAGTCTATCGCTTTCTTTAAACGCTAAAGTTTCAATATTAACAAAGCGATATCTAGCGGGGTTAGTTAAACAAAGGGCAAATATAGAAAACACATTGTCAATTGAATTTTTAAAGTTGATTTCTGCAAAGTCAATTTTGTGCGGAATTTTAGGAAGTGAAATAAAGTTAGCGTCAACAATAGGTGTGTAGCCAACAGTGTCTAGTTGATCAAAAACTTCAAAACTGTATTTATCTTTAACGCTAAGACCGCTAAAACTAACTTTGTTTTTAAGTCCTTTTGTTAAAGTAAGGGCAGTTAACAGGTGTGTATAATCTCGACGAATTTTAATTTCTCTAGGAATTTTAAAGTCCTTCACGCATTCAAAATAGTAGTGTCCTTTTTCGTCTTTTTTCAGTTCAAAACCAAACTCTTTTAACACATCTAACGTTAACGTTACAAAATTAGGGTTAGACAAGTCAAAATCAGTTTTAATTTTGTTGCCGTTGCCAATCAAAGCACAGGCTAAAAATAAACCAGATAAATATTGGCTTGAAATTTTTGAGTTTACTTCAATTACTTGATTTTCAACTACTCCTTTAGCCAGGCATTTTTGAGTTTTTGCATTCAGTTTAAAGTCAATTTGTGGAAAAATTTCTTTATACTCAGTAAGTGGACGTGTAAAAAGACTGTCTAGTCCAGTTAGTTTAGCTTCGCCAAACTTAAAAAGAAGAAGTGGAAAAAGTAGTCTAAACAAAGTAGCAGATTCATTGCAGTCAATATAGTCTTCTATATAGTTAAGTTGGGAAGCGTTTTTAATTTCTATTTTATCTCCGTTGACATCAAGATTTACACCAAGTTCATGTAAGGCTTTGATAGCAACAAGTTCATCTATCGACAAAGAAGCGCCACAAAGTGTGGCTGGTTTTCCTAAAAAAGCCAAGACTAAAAGTTTTCTAATTGTGTCTGATTTAAAAGAAGGTGCGCTAAACACACCCTCTTTTAAATCAGAATAAAATTTAAGATTATCCTGCATTAGTTTAAATAAGTCTGAATATCTGAAATTGAGACATTAACCAGTTCGCCTTTGCCGATTTTTTTAACTTTAGTTAAAGTAATTTCGCTATTTTTAGTTTGTTTTTTGTCGTTAAATAAGTATTTAACTAAAATACTTCTTCTAATTTCTTCAAGTTTTTCGCGTTTATACAGTGGGAAGGATTTAATGGCCTTTAAAACTTTGTCAAAAACTGGTTTTTTAATTA
>CAUUBG010000010.1:0-12907 GCA_963543345.1 uncultured Acholeplasmataceae bacterium
TGATTTGTGAAAAGCCGCGGTCAACTTGTGCCTGGATGTCGTTTCTAGTCTCTTCACTGATTTGACCAGTTTTTGCCCCGCCTCTCAGAGCAGCAACTCCTTCAAAGACATCTTTTTCGTGTTTTAGTTGTTGTCTGACTAAACCTGCGACATTTTTAAGAATTTCTAAGCGGTGTTCAAGGTAAGTGTCAACCTCGGAAGCAGCACGTTGCATTTTTTGCTCAAGACGCATAAAAAAGTTTCTTGCTTTAATTTTTTTAAATAAAAAAATTAAGCCAGGAAGTAATAGCGGAAACCACAGTAAGAACTCAAATAAGCTAGATCCCCAACCTACTTTTGCTTCTAATCTTTTGCCAATAACATTAATATCTTGGCCGTCTTGTAGAACAGGCCCGTTAACTTCATCTAATAAATTTGCCATTTTTATCTCCTTTTTAAGTTTTTTAGGTTAAAACTCAAAAAAATCTTTACCTTTAGTATTATATCTTAAAACAGCCTTATTTGACAATTGAAACTGAGTTTTCTTCAGTAAATACTTGGCTTGTTTCAAATAAGTTGTTTTTAAAATAATTTGAGCCTTCTGGATTTTTTGAAACTTCAAATGTGCGTTCATCAAAAACAGGAATATACTCAGTCCAATGTACAGGAACTTGGTGTGGACCATCTCCACCCATGACAACAACGTAGTCAAGACGTGGCTCTGTTTTAAAGGAATGCACACGGCAAACGTTTTCGTATTCTGGCAGTAGCTCAACAATGTATTCATCAATTCCGGCCTCATCTGGCAACATTGTTGTTTTGTCTAACTTAGCAAGCAAGACTAGTTTTTCTAATTTAGATACTTCGCCTGTATATTTAGGTTGATGAGAAACATTGCCTTCTAGTAAAACTGGGTTTGAAAGATAAGGAATAAAACTGTCGTAAAGACTAGCGCTTAAAAGTTGTGCGTATTTTTGGTATTTAGCCAAAAACTCACTTAAGTTATGACCAACTAAATCTAAGGGGTTTACGTAAAAGTAATCAGTTAAATCAGGAGTTATAACCTCGTTAGTGTTGTGCACTTTTGCGTAGGTATAGAGGCGACCAGATGGCAAGGTTTTTGCAAAGTTGACCAAGTTTTGTTGGGCTACTTGTCCAAAAAATGCGCGGTATTTTTGTTCAGATGAGCGATTAGTTGCCGGAAAAAGCGCTTCAAACTCCGTGTTTGACATTGGTGTGAAGTTAGAATTAGTTCTTTCAATTTTGGCAAGTGTTTTTTCAACTTGCTTAACGTATTTGTCGTGTTTAGCAGGATTGTAGTCAGAAAGCGAGTCTTTAGTAAACTCAAGTTCAGGAACTGCTTGGGCGTATAGTGAGTTTAAAGCAAAATACTGATACTCAGGTTTGGGTTTAACTAATGTTGCATGAAGCGTCTCTGAAACTATTCGTCTATGTTCACCATATCCAGTTTCGTAGCTGATTGCCAAACTACCGGTGTAGGTGTGCGGCACCATTTTCATATCTTTATACACCGCAATTATAAATGGGTTTTTATAAAAATAACCTGCTTTGTAGGCAATTGGCGATGTGGTTTCACTTGGCATGTAAAGTGGGTCAAAGTTTTTCTCAATGTAGGCAATAAAATTGCTGTCTGCTGACTTTAAAAACTCAATTTCTGGAATTTGCGCCTGCATTTGGCTAAAAACTTGACTATAGTTAAAATTACTATAAAAGTCTTGTAATTTAGTGAAAGTCTCTTGGATTTTAGTGTCAATTATTTCTTCAAAATTAGCAATTGATGCTTTAAACTTCTTACTTTTTTTAGAAATAAAAATAGAAATGTAAACAATAAACGCAACAAAAGCAAGCGCTACTACAATCAAGCTTACAAATACAGAGTATTTAGCCGCAGGACTAAGTGGAATATCTGGTTTTGCAAAAACATAGTAAGCGCTGCCAATTGACGCAAACAGCAAAATTACTAAAAAGGTAAGCAAAATGCCAAAACCTACTTTAAATAAACCAAACTTGCGTTTAGTTTTAGCAAGTACTTTGTCAAGGTGATTGATTTCCTTGCAGTCTTGTTGGTTTTCAGTTAAGGAAGTGTTGGTTTTTTCAATTAAATCAGACAAATAAGCCTTAGTTGCATCTGCGTGTTCCTTTAAGAAATCTTCTCTGTATCTAACTGGATTTAAAATATCTGCGGGCATTTTAACTAACCTCTATTTTTTAATTTTTACCTAAAAATATTTAATTTATCAATTAAAGCAAAGCAGTTTCAAGAGCAACTTCCATCATTTTGTTAAAAGAAGTTTGGCGCTCTTCTGCAGTTGTGACTTCTTTGGTAACTAAATTGTCAGAAATAGTTAAAAGACAAGCGGCTTGTTTACCAAGTTTTTGGGCATTTAAAAATAAAGCAAACGACTCCATTTCTACGCAAAGCGGATTTGCCTTTTGGCGTTTTTCTTCGTAAACTGGGTTATCTGCGTAAAATACGTCAGATGAGTGAATTAAGCCGACTTTCAAATCTACTCCGATGCTGTCGGCAGCTTGTTTGATTTTAGCGTTTAGCGAAGCTGTGGCTGTAGCGATATTTGACTGGTAGTTCATCAAAGCCAGACCATATGTGGTCTCTGAGTAGGCTGCGTCTGCCAAGACAACTGAGTAAACTGGCAGGTCTGCGTGGTAAGAGCCAGCAGAGCCAATTCTAATAATTTTTTCAACGCCGTAGAAAGCAAAGAGTTCATATGAGTAAATTCCAATTGAAGGCTGGCCCATACCTGAGCCAAAAACTGTAACTTTTTTGCCTTTATAAGTGCCGGTGAAGCCAAACATATTGCGAACTGAGTTGATTTGCACAACATCAGTAAGATAGGTTTCTGCGATATATTTAGCGCGAAGCGGGTCGCCTGGCATTAAAACAATTGGTGCAATTTGGCTTTTGTCTTTAAGACTAATATGCGGAGTTGGAATCACCTTCTTCTCCTTTAACGATAAGTAGACCTTTTGAAGTTCCAATTCTGGTTGCCCCAAGTTCAATCATCTTTTCGGCGTCTAGTTTGTTCTTAACTCCGCCTGAAGCCTTAACTTCAGCCGCACCTTTAACGGTTTTCACCATTAAAGCCACATCTTCAAAACGTGCGCCGTATTCAGCAAAACCAGTTGAGGTTTTCACGAAGTTCGCTTTTGCGCGCACAACTAGTTTAGAGGCTAGTTTAATTTCTTCTTTAGTAAGAAGTGCTGTTTCAATAATCACTTTAAGTACGCGTTCACCGCAGGCTTTTTTGATTTTCTTAATTTCTTTAAGCACACGGTCTTTGTGTCCATTTTTTAAGTCAGACACGTTGATAACCATGTCAATTTCATCGGCGCCTTTTTTAATTGCGTCTTTGGTTTCAAAAACTTTAGTTTCGGTAGTTGTCGCGCCATGTGGGAAACCGATTACTGTGCACACTAGCACATCTGAGCCTTCTAGTTCTTGTTTTGCCAGTGGAATGAAGCAAGGGTTGATGCAAACTGATTTGAATTTATATTCTTTGGCTTCCTTGCAAAGTTGAACGATACTTTCTTCTGTGCAGTATGCACCTAATTTTGTGTGGTCTATGTATTTATTTAGTTCCATAATTATTTCCTCCTAATCAACTAAATTATGCAGTCTGCATTCAGTAAACTGCTTTTCTACATCTGGTAGTCTATATTTTAAAATAAGTTTTTGGACTTTTTTTGCGCGTTTCAAAGGTATAATTTTGCTTTCCTTTAAAAAGCCAGGCACAGGCTCAAGATAAGCCTCGGCAATTTCTTTAATTTGCTTAAAGTCAAGAACCCTGTAGTGCTCACCTTGTTCAAGATAAACTAAATCTAAAACAGGCGGTACTAAAAGTCCTGTTTTCTCTGGCCAAACAACGGCAAAATATGCGTTGTTTTTATTGTCTTTAAGTAGTTTGTATCTTGGTACAAACACACCGGTTTCACTAAAATGTTGAGAAAGTGCGCGGTATTCTTCTAAGTAAGTTAAAGCAAGTGTAGCCGTGCGCGGAGATACTTGCAAGTAACTAATTAACTCTTCTGGGTGTCTGACTTTGTATTGTCCTTTGATGTATTTAAAAATTTCAAGAACTTGGCTTTGGTCAAACGGTAAGATGTCTTTAAAAAACTCAGAGTAAACAACAAGCCCAAAAGTTTCGCATAAATGCTTAACTCTATTTAAGATAAGTTCAACGAAGTAAGTTGGTGAGACAAACGGAAAAGACAGGCGGAAGTTGATGTCGTAGTACTCTGGGTTTAGTTTCCAAAGTTCTGGGACAGAAGATGAGCGAGTAATGTAAAAAGCGGCCTTAAATTGTAAATCAGGATGCCTAAGTACGTACTTTACTGCGTCTTTTTCGTTTTCAACTGAGTAGGCACCAACCGCCAAAAGATAGGCGTGTAGGTTGGCGTTGATAGCTGGGCGCTGGTCGCTTTTTTTAAAAAAATGAATGTTAAAATCTTTCACAAATATTCCTTAATTCTACTTAAAAATTATACTAAACTTTTAGATTTTTGGCTAAATTTTAGCAAAATCGGTGAAATTAGTTAAAATCGGAGTGGCAGAAATTAAGCCTTTTTCAATGGCTATAAGATCAGTTTGAGTTGTAGATATTTTGGCGTCTACCGAAAGCATAGTTTTAAAAACCAAAGCAGTGCCGGTGGCTTCTTCTTTTAAAAACTGATAAGTAGTTTTAAAGTCAGCAAGTTCAGTAATACAAGTGCTTTTAGCTAAACTAGTTGGAATGTTGACATTTAAAAGTGGGTATTTTGAATATAGTTTTTTTAAAAAATACTCATTTAGCCAAGTTTTGAAGTTTAGTTTAAAGTTATCTGAGCAAGTTTCGCGGCTTGAAATTAAGCAAGTTGGAACTCCTGAAACCGCAGCATTAAAAGCAAACGGGAAAACTAAGTTAGTTGCAAGGTCTGCGCCCAGCACTAAGTTTTTGTTGCCAGCAAATACGCAAATGTCAAACTTTACTCCGAAAGTTTTTTTAGCCAGTTCTAAAATCGCAACTGGTTTACTTTCAAAAAGGTAGGTATCACGAGTTGAAGAAAGAGTCGGACAAACACGACTTAGTTTTACGTATCCTGGGTTTTTAAGGCAACCGCCTACTGGGTTTTCTGGAAGCACTAGCGCCCAGACAACCGCAAAATGAGAAAGGGTTGCGGCAATAAAGTCTTGGGTTTGTCTTTCTTGACTAGACATAACTAAAAGTACATTAAGCATTTGGATACTCCTTGGCAATAATTTCTTGACAGCGTTGGCACAGTCCATCTGCACTTAAATCAGGTCGGACATTCCAACAACGCAAACAAGACTTGTCTTTAGAAACAGTAGCACTGACTTTAAACTCTTTTCCAAAGTTTAAATTAACTTTAGCAACTTGCAAGACAGTTGGCAGGTCAAAGTTCAGATTTTTAAAAGCAGTAAGTTGAGTGTCGGTTAAAGTTAAGTTTAAAACAGCCTGCAGAGATTTGCCGATCTCTCCGCTTGCGCGCATCTCTTCAAGAGTCTTAAGCACTGCTTGTCTGACTTCTGTAAACTCAGAAAAATCTGCAAGCAGTTCTGTAAACTCAGAGAAATTTCCAACACGTGGATAGAACTTCTCTAGATAAATTTGTGAGTCTGGGTCCTTGGTAAAAGTTTGCCAGGCCTCTTGTGTGGTGTGCGGAATTATTGGGTTTAGCATAACAAGCAGTTTAGTTAAGATATCTAGATAAGTAGATTGTACTTCTTCGCGGGTATATGAGTGCTTTGGTTCAATGTAGAGAGTGTCCTTAGTTACATCTAGATAAAAAGCAGACAAGTCATTGGTAATAAATAGCACAATTGCTTGCAAGGCTTTGGCGAAATTATAGTTTTCAAACTGAGTTTTAACTTCTTTGACTAACTCATTTAACTTAATTGTATAAATTTTAGATAAGTTGCTGCGCATAGAAAACGAGTAGTAGTTGGTTTTGTCAAAATCACTCAAGTTAGAAAGTAGATAGCGAATGGTGTTTCTGATTTTTCGGTAAGTTTCGGCAGCTATTTTAAGTAGGTTTTGAGAAACACGCACGTCTTGTGAGTAGTCAACAGAGGCCGCCCAGATGCGAAGTACGTCGGCGCCCAAAGTTTTTACAACAGTGTTGGGGTCAACTCCGTTGCCGGCAGATTTAGACATCTTAAAACCTTTTTCGTCTAACACAAAACCGTGAGAAATGATTTGTCTGTAAGGTGCGGTTTTGTTAAGCGCAACCGAGTTTATTAAACTTGAGTTAAACCACCCGCGGTATTGATCAGAACCTTCTAAATAAAGTTCAGAAATACGGCCATCTAGACTTAAAAAAGAAGTACCTGAGTCAAACCAAACGTCCATAATATCGGTTTCTTTCATGAATTTACCGTTTGGAGACTTAGGGTGAGTAAAACCTTTTGGAAGCAGTTCTTCTGCGGGCAGTTTAAACCAAATGTTAGAGCCGTGTTTTTCAAAAAGCGCTTTGATATGAGCAATTACTTTGGTGTCCAGAATTGGAGTTCCGTCTTCTGCGTAGAAAACTGGAATTGGCACACCCCAAAGGCGTTGGCGCGAAATACACCAGTCTTTGCGTTGTGCTATCATGTTATTCATTCTGATTTTGCCCCACTCAGGTGTCCAAGTAACTGAGTCTATTGCTTTAAATAAGTCTTTTTTAAGTGGTTCAATTGAGAGAAACCATTGAGGGGTTGCTCTAAAAATTATGGGTTTTTTAGTGCGCCAGTCATGTGGATATGAGTGCGTGATTTTAAACTCACCAAGCAGAGCTTCGGTTTCTTTTAAGTATTTAATAATTGCTAAGTTCGCGTCTTCAAAAAAAAGGCCTGCAAATTCTCCTGCGTCTTTAGTTAATATACCGTGGCCGTCAATTGGCGAAAAGGCAGGCAGGCCGTATTTTTGTCCAACCTTAAAGTCGTCTTCTCCGTGTCCAGGTGCAGTATGTACAAGTCCAGTTCCGTCTTCTGCCGAAACGTGTTCGCCGAGTATTACCGTGTGTTCTTTATTGGTAAGAACGTGCGTGTAGGTGACCTTTTCAAGGTCAGTACCTTTGATTTCAGAAATTACTTTAACTTCGCTTAAGTTTAACTTGGTTTGAAGGGTATTTAGTAAATCTGATGCTACTACAAACTTACCGCGGTTAGTTTCTACAATTGAGTAAGTTAAGTAAGGAGACACGCAAATTGCTAAGTTGGCAGGCAAAGTCCAAGGAGTAGTGGTCCAAATTAAGAGACTTGCGCCTTTAAGTTCGCGAATTCCTTTGGTTTTCTTTATTTTAAAACCAACAAAAATAGAAGGAGATTCAATGTCGTGGTATTCAACTTCTGCCTCTGCAAGCGCGGACTCTGAAGACCATGACCAGTAAACTGGTTTAAACCCACGGTAAATTAAGCCTTTTTCTACCATTTTGGCAAAAGCCTCAATTTCTCTGGCTTCAAAGTTAGACTCAAGCGTGCGGTAAGGTTTTTCAAAATTACCAATACAACCTAGCCTTAAAAACTGACTACGTTGGCGGGCTAATTGAGTTTCTGCAAACTTTGCGCACTCTTCTCTAAACTTAACAGGGTCGCCTTTGCGGTTAACTCCGAGTTTAATAACGGCGTTTTCAATAGGCAGCCCATGCATATCCCAGCCAGGTGTGAAGTCCACAACATCGCCATTTAGTTGGCGAAATCTGACAATAAAGTCCTTTAAGATTTTGTTTAAAGCGTGGCCCATATGAATTGGGTTGTTAGCATAAGGCGGACCATCGTGGAAACAAAACTCATTTCCTGATTTTTCTTTGTTAATTTGATTTCTTTTTAAAAAAAGTAAATCATTAGCCCAAGGTGCTTGAATTAAGGGTTCTTTTTCACCTAAGTTCCCGCGCATCGGAAACTCGGTTTTAGGCAAAAGTAGGGTATCTTTAAAATCCATATGTTTGTTTTTATTTTCCTTCTTTTAGTTTTTAATTACTTCTTTTAAAAATTTATCAATCGTGCCATCTAAATAAAGTGTGTCGTCGGCAAACAGAAAAACTTTTTCGTTCATTTCAATAACTTCACCATTTAACGCACAAACGCAGCCAGATAAAAACGCAATTGCTTTGTTAGCATCGGCTATTTTAAGTAAGTCAAAATTCAAAACTACTGGTTTGCCTTGCTTTATCATTTCGGCAAACTCAAGTAGAGTTTCGTCGTCTGCTTTATCTAGTCGTTTAAAGACAATAAGTTCGCGCTTTGTGTAGGTAGGGGTTGTAACAATTGGGGTTTTTTTCTTAAATCCAAACATGAAAAATCTCCTTTTTGGCTAAACATTGAAACGAAAAGTTATGATATCGCCGTCTTTAACTAAGTATTCTTTTCCTTCTAAGCGAAGGGCTCCGTTTTCTTTTGCTAGGTTAATTGAACCATACTTTAAAAAATCAGCATAAGCAACAACTTCTGCTTTGATAAAACCACGTTTAAAGTCGGTGTGAATTATGCCGGCGCAATCTGGAGCCTTTGAGCCAGTTTTAAAAGTCCAGGCTCTACATTCATCAGGACCGGTTGTAAAGTAAGTAGACAGGTTAAGTGTTGAATAGGTTGTTTCTATAATTTGATCAAGTCCGGTTTTGTCAAAACCAAATTGCTCTAAATACTCAATTCGCTCTGCTTTGTTCATTTTGGCAACTTCTTCTTCTAGTTTTACGCAGACCGCTAAAACTTGAGCATGGCGAGTGTGAGCGTACGTCTTGATTTTCGCTAGGTTAGCATTTGAAGTTTCGTCTTCTTTGTCGTCAGAAATATTGGCGATGTAAATCAAGGGTTTTAAGGTAAGTAAGTTAAGAGACTTAACTAAAAACCGCTCGTCTTCGGTTAATTCAGGTTGGGTTTCGCCAAGAATTGCAGATCTTACTTTAGTTAAAATTTCAACTTCTTTAATGGCTTCTTTGTCTTTTTGGGTGCGGGCTTTCTTTTCAATTTTAGCAATGCGGTTTTCAACGATTTCAAGGTCAGCAAGGGCTAGTTCTGTGTCTATAATTTGGGCGTCTCTAACTGGGTCTACTGAGTTTTCAACGTGCAGTACATTGTTGTCTTTAAAACAACGCACAACCTCAACGATGGCGTCAACTTCCCTGATGTGTGAAAGAAACTTATTGCCAAGGCCTTCACCGCTTGCGGCTCCTTTTACCAAGCCTGCAATGTCTATAAACTGATAGGCAGCGTATGTCGTTTTTTTAGGCAAGTAAACTGAGGCTAGTTTATCCAGACGAGTATCTTGCACCACGACTTGTCCAACATTTGGTTCTATTGTGGCAAATGGATAGTTAGCAGACAAAGCGCTGGCTTTAGTTAAAGCATTAAAAAGCGAAGACTTGCCGACATTCGGCAGGCCAACAATTCCGGCTTTCAGCATTATTTTCGCGCCCAAAAAGGGATATCTGAGTTTTCGTCACTCTCCGCATCTTGGCTATTGTCGGTATCTCGGTTAAATGACGCAAAAAAGTCGTCTTGCGCTTGGTCTTGAATTTTTTTAATTTCTTGATTAAAAAAAGCAGTCTCTGTATTTTTAACAAGTTCATTGGCAAAACTCTCGGCGTCAGTGTGAGATTTAGTTAATTCAACACCGGTGGCTATAACTGTCACAATAATTTCGTCAACTAGTTTGTCGTTAATCATCACACCCATAATGATGTTGATGTCAGTTGAAGTGTTGTTTCTAATTTCTTGCAGAACTTCGCTTAACTCAAACTGAGAAAGTTCAGTAGGCGCAGTGATATTTAAAATAGCGTCGGTCGCACCTTGAATTGAGGTTTCTAAAATTTTTGAAGAAATTGCGGCGCGTGCTGCTTTAATGGCTTTGTTTTCACCACTTGCCACACCAATTCCCATAATAGCGGTGCCTTTGTCTTTAAGCACAGTTTTAACGTCTGCAAAGTCTACGTTAATCACACCAGGATACATAATTAAGTCAGAGATACCTTGCACACATTGACGAAGTACGTTATCGGCTTCGCGAAAAGCATCGAGTAAGGTAGTGCGGTGATCTGAAATTTCGCTTAATTTGTCGTTTTCAATGACAATCAAAGCATCACAGTTTGGTTTAAGTTCAGCAATTCCGCGCAGTGCATTTTCGCGGCGTCGTTTACCTTCCAAGGTATAGGGTTTTGTGACCACGCCTACGACGAGTGCGCCTTCCTCTTTGGCAACTCTGGCGACAATTGGCGCAGCACCAGTTCCAGTACCTCCACCCATTCCGCAAGTTACGAAAACCATTTTAGCGGGTTTCAAGGCTTGGCGAATAGCGTCCTCGGATTCTGTGGCTGCCTCTTGTCCACGACCTGCGTTTTGACCGGCACCAAGTCCTTTGTCTGGACCTTCGCCGATTAGTATTCTGATTTCTGCAAGTGAGCGTTTTAGGTCTTGAGAGTCGGTGTTAATAGCAACATAAGTTACACCGCTTACGTTGTTTTCAATCATACGGTTAATTGCGTTTCCACCACCGCCACCAACACCTGCGACCATGATTAGGGGTTTAATTTGAAAATTGTTTACTGTATCCATTAAAAAGTACCTCTTTATTTCAATTATAACTTATTTTTAGCGATTTTCGTGCGTTTTTAAGTCTGTTTTTCAACTGTTTGTGTAGTTAGTAGTTGCGTAAAACTTGGCTTTAAATTCACTGAATTTACCGGCTTTTGCAGCCTGTTTAATTTCGCTGACTAAGTGTTTTAAATATGCTAAATTCTGAACTGTAGCAATTCGTTCACCTAGTTTTTCACTAGTTTTAAATAGATGATGCAAATAACTTTTTGAGTAATTGGCAAACTTGTGGTTAAGTCCGCTGTCTAGTGGTGTGTGGTCATGTTTGAACTTTGAGTTTTTGATGTTAATAGAACCGGTTGTTGTAAAAATGTGGCCGTGTCTAGCGTTTCTAGTTGGCATCACGCAGTCAAACATGTCAACTCCACGTTCAATTGCTTCAACTAAGTTAGCAGGTTTGCCAACACCCATTAAGTACCTAGGTTTATCTTCAGGCATTTTTGGCACAACGAAATCCAAAACTCGGTACATTTCTTGGTTGGTTTCGCCAACCGCAAGACCACCAATTGCGTAGCCTGGCAAGTCAAGCGCTGTGATTTCTCTTAGTGACTTTAGCCTAAGTTGTAAGTCCAAACCACCTTGGTTGATACCAAAAAGTGCTTGACCTGAAGTTAAGGCTACCTGGCAACGCTTTAGCCACCTAGTAGTTCGCTCAATTGACGCATCCATGTATTTAAAGTCTGCGTAAACTGGTGGGCATTCATCAAACGCCATTACGATGTCTGCGCCAATTGCCATTTGGATTTCCATGGATTTCTCTGGTGTTAAAAACAACTTATCTCCGTTTTCAGGGTTCTTAAACATCACGCCTTCTTCTGTGATTCTACGGTTTTTAGTCAAAGAAAAAACTTGGTATCCACCGCTGTCGGTAAGCATAGCCTTTGGCCAATGCATGAAGGCTTTAGCACCTTTGACTTCGTTTAAAACATCAACGCCAGGATGCAGCCAAAGATGATAAGTGTTGGCTAAAATCAGGCCTTCTGAAACCTCTTCAATTTCGTTGACGTCCAAAGTTTTAACAGTTGCTTTAGTGCCAACTGGCATGAAAACTGGTGTCTCTACAACTGTGCCATTTTCAAAACGAAGTTCACCTAGTCTAATTCCTTCTTTGGTAATGTGTTTGGTGAACTTAATCATTGATATCGCTAAGTAAAGCGGTTTCTAAGGCTTTTACTGACTTAAATATTGTGCTTTTTGGCGAGATAGTGTGCAGAAAATCAAAAGAACGAAAACCGTATGACACTAAAAAGCAAGGGATTTTGGCAATTTCTGAAAAGCGCAAATCAACTTCGCTGTCGCCAATAAAAATGCATTCATCTGGACTAAATCCATATTTACGGCTAAGAAAGTTCAGGGTGTCTGGCGCTGGTTTGGCGCGTAGATTTAGACTAAATCCAAGCACATGTGTAAAGATATTTGGAAAGTAAAAGTCTACGATTTTTTTAACTAAAAACTCAGGTTTATTTGAAATTACAAAAAGTCTTGCACCACTTGCCTTCAAAGTATTTAACATATCTAAGATACCTTTGTAAGGCTTGGTGTATTTAAGCGGGTCTTCATTGTATGCTTGGTTGTAGTGTTTAACCATTTGGTCAATGTTTTGCTTGTCGTTTAACACACACTGAATAAGTTCACGTGAACCATTTCCTGTGCAGTAAATTATTTTGTCTTTATTGGCTTTAGCAAACTTAAAGTAAGAAAGGGTTGAGTTTACTGCTTTTATGATGTCTTTAGATGTGTCTAAAAGTGTACCGTCTAAATCAAAGATAATATTTTTCATAATTTCTCCTCTGGTAAAATGCTAAAAAATAGGTAAAAATGTAGTGCTTTATTTCGTGATAAAAACCAGCGATTGCTGGTTTTTTTAAAATAAATACTTAATTAGTTAAGTTAAAAATAGTTTCAGTTGCTGCTTTTAAGTAGGTAGTTGGATAAAAACTTTTTGAGTGTAAAAAGTAAAGTGTGCTTTCTTTTTCAAAATAAGCGATGTTGACAGAAGTAAAGTTAAAACCACGGTTTTTTAAAAAAACTAAGTTGTCTGCATCTAGTTCTGCTTGCGCAGAATGCTCGCTGTATTTTTTAAAAATCGAACAAGTTAAGTAGGTGATTCTTTTTTGTTCAAAGCGCTTTAGGATTTTTTTAATTTCTACATCAATTTTAGTATCCAAAAAGCCAGTCTCGGGGTTTTTTAAATAAAAAGTAAGTTCTAATCCGCGGTTTTTAGTATTTTCTTTTAAGTATACATTAAAATCCAGGGTACTACTTTGTAATATAAAGTTGTTTCTTTGAAAAGAATCTGGTAGTTTTTCAAAAAATGTTTTT